>DAOUCU010000042.1:0-40917 GCA_034431935.1 Dehalococcoidia bacterium
GCGAAACATCGTCTCCTCCTTGTGCAACCGCCTAGGTTGCCCGATTTCAAGATTACCACCCGCCCGAACCGGCGTCAAAAGTATCGGACGCGCCTGTATGATACCGGAGTTGAAGAAGTATCTGGCGCAGCCGACAAAGCACCCCGCCCCGCCAGATTCTTCAGGCGGTCCCAACCACCAGTGTGGAGAGGTTTGCCGGCGTCGCTTTCCATTGACAATCCGAACGTGATGGTGGTATAAATGACGGGTTTTGCAGCGGGATAGGACGTGTTGCTAGCCTACTCAGGTTGCAGCAGTTACTCACAATCAGGAAAGGAGAGTTTGATAATACCATGGAAATCAAGAAGGTTGGTGTTGTTGGCTGTGGCATCATGGGCGGTGGTATCGCGCAGGTTGCTGCGCAGGCCGGATTTGAGGTAGTGGCCTCGGAAATCAATGAGACTTTGCTGAAGAAAGGGCTCGGCGGCATCGAAAGCAACCTCAAACGCAATGTTGAAAAGGGCAGAATGAAACCCGAGGAAATGGCCGCCATCATGGGGCGCATTAAGGGCACCCTTACTACCAAAGACTTCGGTGATTGCGACCTCGTCATCGAGGCCGCGGTCGAGAACATGGAACTCAAGAAAAAGATTTTTGCCGACCTCGACCAGGTCACACCAAAACATACCATCCTGGCCAGCAATACCTCCAGCATGTCAATAATTGATATGGCCATGGCCACCAAGCGGCCCGACAAGGTGCTCGGCATCCACTTTTTCAACCCCGTCCCCGTTATGAGACTCATCGAAATCGTTCGGACTATCGCCACCAGCGACGAGACAATCGCCGCCGGTCAGGCATTCGCCAAGGCTCTGGGCAAGACCACCGTCCTGGCCAAGGACACAGCCGGCTTCATCGTGAACCGCATTCTCTCCTCATTGATGGCCACGGCAGTAAGAATGTACGAGAATGGAGTTGCCAGTAAAGAAGACATCGACACCGCCGTCCAGCTTGGTCTCAACCACCCGATGGGCCCGCTTGCCCTAGCCGACCTTGTCGGCATCGACACCTGCGTCGCTATCATCGACACCCTCTACAACGAGTTCAAGGATCCGCAGTACATAGTACCTCCCGGCATGCGCGACATGGTGACTGCCGGCTACCTCGGCCGCAAGACGGGCAAGGGCTTCTACGATTACAGCAAACAGTAATAATCTGCCGGATGTCAGAGAGGCGGCGCTCGTGCGAGCGCCGCCTCTTCGCTTACATGAGTTTCCCCACAAATGAGTAAACAGGCGGGATGGCAAAATGCTATTTCGGGCTACCCCGGCGACACTCCCGGTCGTACCGGCCCGCCATAAGCGTTGCGGTAGTACTGGTAGAGCATCCGTTCGGCATTGTAATAAGAGGCGTTGATGGCGATAGCCGCACGCATCACTTTGGCATAGCTCTTCGGGTCGTTATAGAACATCGGGAGTATAGTATACTCAAGCTTATCGTACATCGACCTGGCTTCAACCACCGGGTCGCTTTCCGATTCGGCGCTGTCACCAATCGCCCACCCCGTAACCCCATCAAAGCACCCCTCAATCCACCAGCCGTCAAGGACACTCAGGCTGGGTATCCCGTTCAACGCCGCTTTCATCCCGCTGGTTCCCGAAGCCTCTTCCGGCTTCTTCGGAGTGTTAAGCCAGAGGTCCACCCCGGAGCACAGGTATTTCGCCAGGGCCATATCGTATTCCTCAAGGTAGACAACCTTCACCAGCGGGGCCAGCTCCGCCGCCGCCTCGAAGACGCGCCGTATCAGTGCTTTCCCCCCCTCGTCACGCGGATGAGCCTTGCCTCCGTAGATAACCTGGAGCGGACCGTGGCGGCGTACCATCCGCTTCAAACGCTCGATGTTAGAAAACAACAGGTCGGCCCTCTTATAAGGCGTAGCCCTGCGGGCAAAACCGATAGTCATAGCCGAGGGACTCAACCTCACTCCGGCACGTCTTTGAACCTCATCCAGAAACGCTGTTTTAGCCTGGACATGGGCCGCCTGGATTTCCTCAGGTGGGATGCTGATGGCATACCGTAAGTACAGATTATCACGCCGCCATTCCGGGATGCGGCTGTCGTACAGCTTCTGAAACGGTTCCGACGCCCAGGTACTGGCATGAACGCCGTTGGTAATAGAGTTCACCGGGTAGTTAGGGAACATGGTACGTGAGACTTCTTCGTGGCGCATCGACACGCCGTTGATATAGCGCGAGAAGACCAGCGCCAGGTTGGTCATGTTAAGCTCGCCGTCAAGACAGGTTTTAGCATCGCACAGCGCGTTGGCACGCTCCTCTCCCAATACCCTACGCACCATCTCGAGCGGGTACCTGTCCTGCCCGGCAGGTACCGGAGTATGCGTGGTAAAAACACATCGCTGACGCACCTCCTCCCTGTCAGCGTCACCCGCCTTGGCCAGACCTTTTCCCCAGGTCTGCTCTTCCAGTAAAGCCAGCGCCAGCAAAGCCGAATGCCCTTCATTCATGTGATAAGCTCTGACCCTGTAGCCAAGTGCCTTGAGCATAGCAACACCACCCATGCCAAGAACAACCTCCTGACAGAGACGGTAATGGCTGTCACCACCATACAACTCGCCGGTAAGCGAGCGGTCCCACTGGCTGTTAGCCGGCAAATCAGTATCCAAGAAATAAACGGGCACCTGATATTCGGATCTTCCCTTTATCAGGTACCGCCAGGCCCGAATACGGACCTCGCGGTCTTCAATCTTCACTGCGGCGTATGGCCCCATGGGCTCGAGAAATTGCTCAGGCGACCACTCAACCGGACTCTCGGTCTGATTACCATGCTCATCAAGATGCTGACGGAAATAGCCACGCCGATGAAGCAGGCTTACACCGACAAGCCGAATGCCGATATCAGCCGCCGCACGCAGTGTATCGCCGGCCAGGACTCCAAGGCCGCCGCTGTAAGTCGGCATGGCCGGATCGAGGCCAACCTCCATGGAAAAATAAGCTACAACGGACTGTTCTTGCGAGACTGCGGAGGTAACCATTGGCGGCTCACATTATATAACAGCGGCCCGCCTTAGCTAGGGCGAGCCGCATGAACTTCAAGCCAGAACTCACCTACTGACTCAATGCCTGAGCCAGGGCAACGCCCATGCTCTTACATGCTGCAAGCTGGTCCGGGCCCGGTTTGCCAGCTACCGACACGCCGGGCACAATTTTCTTCACCTTAAAATGGTCAACCACCCATTCCACGCTCTCTCTCGACTTTATACCGTCGACGCCGCCCGAACTGAAAGCACCCCACACCTTACCGTAGAGCTCCTTGCGCCTCAACCAGCCCTTATCGAACAGAAGCTTGATGTATCCGTTCATGTACGAGAAGTGGTCCGGCGTGCCTACGGCAATAGCATCTGCGCCGACAAGGTCATCAACTGTCGCATCCTGCGCCTCTTTCACCACCACTCCCGGCCCGACTACCGATTCAGCCCCATCGGCCACAGCCTCGGCCATTGCCCTGGTATTACCAGTTCCGGAATAGTAGACAACCAGAATCTTAGCCACAGTAATACCTCCTCTTCATGAAGTTCTAATATTATTTTTAGTTATGGGCAGAAGCCATCCATAATTTTACCCGACCCGACACAGTATCATTTCCCCATCATGGTCTGCGGCAGCCACAGCACAATCTGCGGGAAAACCATCAACAGGACCAGGCCGATAATCTCAAGCATCACAAACGGTGTTATCGACTTATAAATATCTCGAATGGTAATCCCCGGAGGAGTAACGCCCTTGAGATAGAAAAGATTAAAGCCGAAGGGCGGCGTGATGTAGCCAACCTCCATGTTGACAGTAAAAAGTATACCAAACCACAGGAGGCTGAAATCAAGCTCTTCGATTATCGGGACGAATACCGGCAGGGTAATCATCATGATACCCATCGGGTCGATGAAACAGCCCAGAATGAGCAGGATTAACTGCATCATCACCATTATGACCCACCGGTTCACTCCCAGACCGGCGATGATGTCTGACAGAAAAGCCGGCACCCCGACCTGTGTGTAGACATGAGCAAAGCTTTTAGCGCCCAGAACAATCCAGCCGCACATCACCGTCACAAAGAGTGCGTCCCTGGATGACTCCCGCAACACAGACCACGAAAACCTCCGATTAACGAGCGAAACGATAATTGCACCAAAGGCTCCAATCCCCGCTGCTTCGGTCGGCGTAGCTACACCCAGGTAAATAATCCCCAGCACCAGCAGAATAAGTATTATCGGCGCCACCACCGCCTTCAGCAGTACCAGCTTCTGCCGCATGGTGAAACGCTCTTCCCTGGGAACTGCGGGGCCGAGACCAGGCTGGAGCGCTGTCCTGATGCCGATATAGACAACAAAAATACCCGCCAGCATGATGCCAGGGAAAACCCCTCCGATAAATAATCTGGCAACTGATTCCCCGGTCAAACTGGCAAAGATGACCATGGTTACGCTCGGCGGTATCAGGATACCCAGCGAACCAGCCGCGGCAACTGCACCCAGAGCAATCCTCTTATCATAACCCCGATTGAGCATCGAGGGCAAAGCTATCTTTCCCATAGTTACCGTACCAGCGGCGCTGACACCGGACATCGCGGCAAAGATAGCGCAGATAACTACCGTACCCATGGCCAGACCACCACGCAGCGGCCCCATCCATCGGTACATCATTTCATAAAGGTCATCCGCAATCCCGGACTCCTTGAGGAAGTTGGCCATAATAACGAATAGAGGAATCGCCAGCAGAATGTAGTTGTTCCAATCAGAAAACGCCGTGGCAAAAATAAGATAGAGAGACGAGGGGCCCAGCTGCCAGAGCATGAGAACCAGCCCGGCGAAGCCGAGACTGAAAGCCACCGGCAAACCGGTAAGCAAAAGAACAACCAGAATCGAGAACAGAACGATCGTGAGAAGACCGACACTCACCGGTGGACCTCCCCCCCGTTAGCCCCATCATTACTGACCACCGCTACAACCAGCGCTCTGAGCCACATTGCCACTCCCTGCAGGAACATCAACAGCACGCCGACTGAAACCGCAATATATATCGGCTGAAGCGGCGGTGCCCAGTATGTGGCACTCCTCTCCCAGTATTTGAATGAATCTATCGTGGTCTCAACCGAGAGGTACAGCAAAACACCGACAAATACCAGAAGCAGGGGCAATGTAATCAGGTCAAGAATGGCGCGGGTGCGCCTGCTTACACGCCCGTAAACTATATCAACATTCACATGCCGGCCGTAGAGCAGAGTAAACCCGCCACCAAGGGCGATGCTGGCGCAGAAGATGAACTGGGCCGTCTCATATGCCCAGATAGTTGGCGCGTTGAAGAAATAGCGCGCCACCACTTCGTAGGCGATAATGAGAACCATCACCGGTACCAGATAAAGTACCGCACTACCCACGCGCTCGTTTACAAGATCTATGGACGAAACGAGGCGCCTGACCTTGTTCATTCGCCGGACTCCCAATGGCCATCAGTTGGCATGGCAGGTCAGTCTGCAGGATATAGGTACCCGCCGCCGTCCGTGCGGACGGCGGCGGGTACCGCGACCAACCACAACTACTTCTTGGACGCTATGTATTCGTTGATAAGGTCAGCCAGCTGCTTCGCCCGGGGCGTCGCCTCAGCCAGCTTTGCAAGGATGGGAGCCGCGGCCTGACGTGCCCTGGTCTGCTCCGCCGCCGGCAGAGTAAACACAGTCACGCCCTGTTTGCCCATGGCATCATCAAGAATGGTCTTGGTCTGCTTCTTAACCTCGGCGATGTAGTTACTGGCCGCATCCTCAGCCGCTTTGTTCACAATATCCTTCAAATTATTGGGCAGGGCATCAAAAGACTTCTGGCTCACGAACATGTTGCCCGACGTCTGGCCAAAGGGTCCCAGCACTACCTGCTTCGCCGCATCCCAGAGCTTCATGGTGCCGATGGTGTAGGTCGGGAAGAACAC
Organism: Dehalococcoidia bacterium; assembly: GCA_034431935.1. Classification (GTDB taxonomy): domain Bacteria; phylum Chloroflexota; class Dehalococcoidia; order GIF9; family JBFMDU01; genus JBFMDU01. Next base: position 5,976 of record DAOUCU010000042.1, read on the forward strand.
ACCATCGATGGTGCCGGTCTGAAGCGCCATGAAGACCTCCGCCGGAGCCAGGGTAACCGGCGCACCGCCCAGTTGCTTGACCATTTCGACGTTAGCACCACTGGCCCGTATCTTTTTACCTTTAACGTCGTCTATGCTCTTGATCGCCGTTTTCATAATCAACGAGGTGTCAGAGGGGCCTGGCGACTTCAGAAGATAAATACCTTTCTCCTTGTAAGCCTCAGCCAGCACCTTATAAGCCTGGCCACCCTTGTAATTCATGTACCAGTCAAAGAAATCGTCCGCACTTGAGAACGTGCCGGGAACACCCTGCTCGATGTCGCCCTCCGGCACCTGCTTGACACTGTAACCACCGACGCCCATGCTCATGTCGACAACACCCTTCTGCACGGCGGTAAATGCCTCATAGGCATCAACAACAGCGCCCGGGGCCAGAAGCTCGATGGTCAACATGTTATTGCTCCGCTGTGCTACCATGTCGGCAAACGGCTTGAACTGGTAAAGATACTGGTAACTGGTTATGGAAAGGTTGTTCTGGGCCCGCCACTTGATCGGCCCGGCTGGGGCTGGCGACCCGGCGCACGATACCCCACCAAGCACCACACCCACCGCCAAAAGGATGCACAATGTCAGCGCAACAAACTTGAACCTCATGAACTTACCTCCTTTATCAATACTATCTGTACCTATCAGACTGAGCGCTGAACTGCCTGAGCAGTGAACCACCATTTAGGTAGGAAACACCCTACCCGCCAATTTCGGCCAGCCATCTTGCCCATTCGCTCTGCTGAGCACGAATTCTGGCGATATCCTCTCGGGAGAAGTGCCGGCTCAGGTCAACTGAGTCGCTCGGATAATGCGCCCTGACCAGCGACTGCCGCGCTTCGAACGGCGACGTCGCGTCAAAGGCGATACCTTCAGCTCCTTCGCCCTCACCGCGGACCATGTAGCCGGTGGAAGCTGATCCGACCGGAGCGTGGATAATGCCGCTCCGGGTATTCATGCGGGTGACAACCGCCCACCAGACCTCATCAGCGTTGTAGATGTTGACATCGTCGTCGACGGCCACGACTAGGCGGGCCATAGAAACATTCAGGACGGCCGCCAGCAGGTTCTTCAGCAGGACGTCATCGCCAGCGCTCCGCTTCTTCACCTTGTACACTACACCTGTGTTGACCTTGTTACCGTAGGGAATATTGCAGTCTACCACCAGACCGGCGGCAAAGCGCTGGGCAAACTCGTAGAAGCATGCTTCCCTCAGCACCTTACTCATGTTGTCAGCTTCAAATGAGGCGGCCAGTGGCGTATAGAAAATAGGCCGATCCTCGCGATGGGTCACCGCCGTAACCTGAAAGCGCGGCGTTACAATAGCCCTCGAGAGATAGCCGCTCCATTCAGGAAAGAACGGTGCCGTCCGCGGCTTGCCCAGCTTTTCCGCCTCCTCCGATTCCCAGACCTTGTCCGGCACGATATAGCCTTCAAGAACCCATTCACTGTCAGCTATAGCGTAAGCATCAACCGTCCTGGCCTTACATAGTCCCACCGGAAAACCCTGTAAGGCGCCGGCAATACCCACCTCATCCGAACCGTCAGGCACAATCATATGGAGCGCCCATACGCCAGCAACCAGCATGACTGCCGGTGAAGCGCCGATGTTTACCGTGACCGGTATTCTATCGCCCTTCCTTGCCCGCATCACCCGTATCAGGTGGCTGACCGGGTTTATCATGATCGAAGCGTAGTCCTTACCCCGGAAATGCATGCGCCGAAAGGTAATGTCACTCGTTTTACCAAGCTCCGGATCGGCGAAGAGAACGACACCGCCGCCAAGAATTCTCCCCGCATCATCCCTGGTATGTTTTATGATGGGCAATGTGGCCGGAACATCAATATTCTGAGTCACCACGACCTGCTGGCTGGGCGCGTAGTCCGCGATTACTGGCGGCAAAGGCGACTTAATGGCGTCAAGACACTTGAACTTGAGCTTCCGATGATCGGAAACACCGAACATAGCGGCGACCATCTCCATCCGGGCCAGCACATTCCCCGCCGCCCGAGCACGCGGGAAGCCCTTGAGGTTCTCGAATAAGAATGCCGGCCCGTTGTCCAGCGCTTTTTCGATACCTGCGATTTCCAGATTAGGGTCAACCTCGCTATCAACCACTACCAGATGGTCGCGCGCAGCGAGGAACTTGAGAGTTTCGCGAAGGTCGCCGGGCGATTTGAATGCTTGACCAGCCAAGATGTTACCTCCGTGCTTTATATACGAGCCGCGCCCAAACCGGCTTCAGCTTGCAAGAAACCCGATGAGGTCAGCGCTATCTGAAAGAAAGCCCCCCGCAGGACACCACAGGTGACTTCAAAACTATCAGTTTGTCACCCGCCTTGTCAAGATACGTGTCAAAGGCCCCGGTACACTTATTCCTCCAGATTAGCCATTGCTTGAGGCGGGTTGACAGCATCGCCTCTTTTATGGTTTATTACGTTGCAACTGAATACTCGCCGGGGGAGCTGAAAGGCTGAGAGGCCCGCAAGGGCGACCCCTTGAACCTGATCTCGGTAATGCGAGCGAAGGGAAACGCCACAGTCTTGACCAGGAACCAGCATTGCCACAGGTTCCTGGTTTTTTCTTGTCAACCCACCGGCGAACCAGGAAAGGAGAGCATCATCATGCTTCCGGAAATCGGCAAGGTAGATAGAGCGAGCTTCGACCGAATCATCTTCCCCAGACTGGGCAAGAAGGACCGGAGCGTCAGGCTCGGTCCCCGGCACGGCGTGGACGCGGCTGTCATCGACCTACCGGATGGGAGCGTAATGGTCATCGCCGAAGACCCTACCTTCGGTATGCCTGTGGTCATGCCTTACTTCGGCTGGGCCATCGTACACATCTGCGCCAGCGATGTCGCCGTACTCGGCGTCCGACCGCGCTATATGACCATTTGCCTCATGCTTCCGCCCGGTAGCAGAGATGACGTGTTAGAAAACATCTGGAAACAGGTACACGAGGAATGCCAAAAACTCGGCATCGCAATCGTCGGCGGCCATACCGGAATATATCCCGGCATTGCCTTCCCCCTCAACGGCGGCTGTACCGTCATCGGTATCGGCCGGAAAGAGCAACTAACACCGGCTTCCAACGCCAGGGTCGGCGACCGTGTCATCATTACCAAGGGCCCGGCCATTGAGGCCACCGGCATCCTCGCCTACCAGGCGGAGGCGGCCCTCTCAAAGAAGCTCGGCCAAGCAGTAGTTGATAAAGCCAAATCACACTTTCTGGACATGACCGTGGTCAGAGAAGCCCTGCTCGCCGCACCTTATGCCCACGCCATGCACGACGCCACCGAAGGCGGTTTGCTCAACGGTGTTTATGAGATTGCCGCCGCTTCGGATAAAGGCGTCACCATCTACGAAGACCGGATACCGGTACTTGAAGAGGTCTCCGCAGTGTGCGGCTATTTCAACATTGACCCCCTGGTATCAATCAGCGAGGGCACGTTAGTCATCACCACCAGACCGGGCAACGCAAGAACTGTTATCAGCCGGCTTAAACGGAGCGGCATCAGGGCATGGGAAATCGGCGAAATCACCCCCAGGGACCGCGTTTTCGTCCGTGCCAACGGCAAGCGCGAGGAGCTTGTTCCGGTCGCCGTGGACCCGTTCTGGTCCGCCTACTTTAGCACCCTGGAGCCAGCCAGATGATACAATACAGCCAGGCCGAACTCGTTCTCGGCAATCTTACTGTCGCCCTCGCCATGCTGGAGCGCTCACGCGACTTCGCCGCACTGATGCCGGAGGTCAGAGTGAACCTCGCCTATGCCTTGCCCAAGGCAAAGACATCCAGGCAGGTAGCGGCTGTCGATGGTCGTATTACCGTCGTCCGTGGCTTCCCCCGAGCTGCCGGACCGCTGGCGTGGGGCGCCTCCGACCACATGGCCCGCCTCATACTCGAAGCACGTAAATACAGCCATGACATTAACGCTGGCATCAACTTCAAATGCGATGCCGACATCATCAACGTTGCCAGACAATACGCCTCGGAACACGGTATTGCCTTCGGCTGGGTCGACCGTACTAAGGAGCCGCCCGATATCGCCGGCCCTGACCGCTCGTCAATGCCGTGGAAGGTGAGACAGCTCATCACAGCCTGCGGGACCGTACCGCGACTCTTCTACGAAGGTGAAGGTTGGGGCAAAGAGCCGCTATTTGTAGCCCTGGGAAAGGACGCGATAGAGGTTGTCACAACCGCACTTGAAATTGCACGGCGATACCGCCGACTGACCACAGACCATGAGTCCGACGGCTAAAGCTCCATCGTCTTGAGGCCCGGCGAGACCTTCAGCCTGACTTCGGTCAGCGACTGAACCTCGCTGGCCGACCAGCCCGGCGCCGTCTCCTCAAGCGTCAGGCCCTCACCGCTTACTCTGATGACGGCGATATCGGTCACAATCAGGTCCACACACCGCTTCGCCGTGAGCGGATAGCTGCACTCCTGAACAATTTTGGGCTTACCACTCTTCTCGGTGTGGGTCATGACCACAAATACCCGCTTACAGCAGGCGGCCAGGTCCATGGCGCCGCCGATAGTACCTCCCTTACCTTTGTAGATAGGCAGGCGCCAGTTGGCCAGATCGCCCTTCTCTGATACCTGAAGGCCGCCGAGGATAGTGCAATCAAGGTGCCCGCCCCGGATCATATCGAAGGCTTCGGCGTAATCAAATACCGCCATGCCCGGTGCCGGCAAGACCGGATGCGCCGCGGCGTCCACATAGCGCCAGCCAAGCCGGTCAGCTTCGTCGTGGTCGGCGTTGCGCCCGAAGCCAAGAAGCCCGTTCTCAGCAAAAAAGAACACGGTCTTGTTCTCCGGAATGAAGTTGGCACACAGCGCCGGAATGCCGAACCCGAGGTTGACGTACCACCCGTCCTGAAGCTCCTTGGCCATACGGAGCGCCATCGTCTGCTCATCCAGGCGCTCTTTCATCTGCGATCCTCAAGCGGAGCCTTCACCACACGATGCACATAGATGCCCGGGGTAACGATGGATTCCGGGTCAAGATCCCCGACCTCCACCACCTCATCCACCTCAGCGATGGTCACGCGAGCCGCTTTTGCCATGATCGGGCCATACTGCCGTCCGGTACCTTTATAAATTAGATTACCGTAGCTGTCAGCCTTATACGCACCAACCAGGGCAAAGTCAGCTGTCAGCGGCATTTCCAGGAGGTACTCTTTACCGTCGATGGTGCGCTTCTCCTTGCCCTCTTCAAGGACTGTACCTATGCCGACCGGTTGATAAACGCCACCCAACCCGGCAGCCCCGGCCCACATTCTAAGGATGAACGGCCCATGTCCCAGATGCTCCAGCTCTACCTCGCCAGCCTCGTATTGCTTCTGTAATACCGCGTCGCGGCCCGGGACGTAGGCCATAGCACAGATGACCTTCTTCACCTGACGGTTATCAATAAGGATGCCATGGTCAACCCAGTCCTCAGCATGAGGAAAACCATAGAACCTGGCCGCAGAAACGCTGCGGTAGCCGGTTGCCGTTATCAGCGTAAGATTGCGTACCCCCTTCCGACGCAGCGCCAGCAACAGGTTACGTGGAACACCAAGCGGTCCCTGCGCTCCACTGACCATTACTGAAGCGCCATCACTGATGTCGGCGATAGCTTCGTCAAGACTCGGGACAACCTTGTTGACCGCCATAGTCGTTTCCAAGATTAAAACAGGCACCGCCGGATTTCAAGCCGTAAATGAAATATCTTCACTAATTTGACCATAATTGTTATAATTCATCGATATATTATGTACAGGATACTGCAACCGGCCCAGATACTTCCCCGGCAATTACACTGCGAGTATGCCCGCATTATTGAATTACAAAACTAGTATGCGTTGACTATCGTGATACAATTATTGGCAGAAGACAATCAGCCGTGAAGCATGCTGAGGAGGCAAGATCGAGCGCAACCAGGTTCTACCCGTGACCGGTATCATCCTGGCCGGCGGCAGGGGCTTACGGTTGGGGAGACCCAAGGCGATGGAGGCGATCGGTGGCGGTGATACTCTGCTCGGCCGCGTTGTATCTCGTTTGAAGCCGGTCTGTTCGGAAATAATTGTCGTCACCAGACAGGACCAAATCGGAGCCATCATGCTGTCACAGCTTGCGGTAGACGTCGCGGTCGACGCTGTTCCTGACCGCGGTCCTCTGGGCGGTCTCTATACCGGGCTCCAGCGTTCCAAGACCCACCTTAATATCGCCGTAGCCTGCGATATGCCGTTCATCAACGCCAGGCTTCTCACCTATCTGGTAGGACTGGCGCAGGGATGGGACATAGTTGCGCCGCGGGTTAACGGCCTTACCGAACAGCTCCATACGGTTTACTCGAAGAGGTGCGGTAAGATTGCCGGCCAGCTAATTAAGCTGGGCAAATCTCGTGTGGCTGACCTCTTCGGCGTGGTCAGGACTCGCTTCGTGGAAGAATCCGAACTCAGAAAGCACGACCCGGAACTTATGAGCTTCTTCAACATCAACACTGAGGCTGAGCTTAATAGAGCTTTGACTCTCATCCGCTGGGAGGAACTGGCAGGCGGAAAGCCGCAAAGGGCCGCCGTATGATCAGCGTAGAAACTGCCCGTAGAAAAGTACTCAGCGCCGTCGGCCCGCTTGAAGCGGTGCGCCGGCCGCTACTGGACTGCCTCGGCCAGGTACTGGCTGAAGACGTGCGCGCTGCATTCCACGTCCCGCCGCTGGACAACGCCGCCATGGACGGCTTCGCCGTCATTGCCGCAGATATCCACAAAGCAAGCCCGGGACATCCCATCGTACTGAAAGTTATTGGCGAAGCCGCCGCCGGCTCGATATTCAAAAGCAAAGTCCGCCATGGCACCGCAGTCCGTATTATGACCGGGGCTCCGGTTCCTGTCGGTGCTGACTGCGTGGTTCCGTTCGAAGAAACGGATGAGGGACGCCGGCACAGCCGGGGGAGAACCATCAGAGAAATCGGCATACTGCGTCATCTCGACCCAGGGGCCAACATACGGCGCGCCGGCGAAGACATCCGCGCTTCCAGTATCGTACTTAGAAAGGGCCGTGTTTTGCACCCGGCCGATATCGGGGTCCTGGCGTCACTTGGCCTGGCCGATGCCACGGTCATACGCCGTCCGACCGTTGCCATCCTGGCTACCGGCAACGAGATTACCACGGTGGGCCGCCCCCTCCCGCCAGGCAGTATCTACAATAGCAACAGCTACAGCCTGGCCGCCCAGGTCGTGGAAGCTGGGGGCATTCCCAAACTGCTTGGCATTGCCCGTGATAATGTAAGGTCAATTGTTACCGCCGTCCGCCGCGGTCTGGACTCGGACCTGCTCCTCACCACCGGCGGCGTGTCCCTGGGTGACTACGACCTGGTCAAAGAAGTCCTGGCCAGCGAGGGTGAAATATCCTTCTGGACAGTGCGGATGAAGCCCGGCAAGCCGCTTGCCTTCGGCTATTTCAAGGGCAGCACGGGGCGTCGCATTCCGCACTTGGGCTTCCCCGGCAACCCGGTGAGCGCCATGGTATCCTTCGAGCTTTTCGGCCGACCGGCCGTCCGCAAGATGCTCGGCATGAAACACCTGTACCGCCCGGTCATCAAGGCCACGCTGGAAAACACAATTAACAACCGTGACGGGCGCCGGGTCTTCGCCCGCGTCACCGTCACCAGACGCAATGGTGAGTACCGGGCCACCGTAACCGGCGAACAGGGCTCAGGCATCCTTACCTCGATGTCCCTGGCTAATGGTCTGGCCATCGTACCCGAAGATGTACCCGTCGCCCGGCCCGGCCAGGCAGTTGACGTCATTATGCTCGACCAGGAAGAAGTGTAAGAATGATTCCGGTCATATCCGTAGTTGGGAGATCGAACGCAGGCAAGACCACGGTGCTTGAAGGCCTGATACCTGAACTGAGAAGTCGTGGCTACCGGATCGCCGCAGGCAAACATAGCAATGAAGAAGCGGAGCTTGACACTCCGGGGAAGGACAGCTGGCGTCTTGCCCGTGCTGGCGCTGACGCCGTAGTGTTGAGCACCCCGGGTAAGGTCGTCGTCTTCCGGCCGGAGTCTGAGCCGCCTGTAGCGGAACTCCAGCGGCTCATTGGCCCGGACTTCGACCTGTTCCTCATCGAAGGTTACAAGCAGGAGAAGCTCCCCAGGATTGAAGTGCGGCGTGGCCGGGCGTCAGAGCCACTGGCTACACCCGGTGAGCTGCTCGCAGTGGTCTCGGACCAGCCGTCTCCGGAAAGTGTCCCCTGCTTCACATTCGGCGATACCGGAGGCCTGGCTGACCTCATCGAGAAGCGCTTTCTTCTCGGTAAGACCCAAGCTGTCGGTGTCTACGTTAATAATAAAAGAATCCCCCTCAACCCGTTTGTCCAGGACTTTATTGCCCGGACTGTGGCCGGTATGGTCTCGGCACTCAAGGGAGTCAGGGGGAAAACCCGAATGGTCACCATCTGGCTCAAGCTCACCAACTGAATCAAACGCATGATTTACGAAGCAAGTCAATTCGTGTTCGAACCGACCCCGGCTGTAGCCAGGGCCAGACGTGTGCTGATCAAACCCGCTGCCGGTTACCCTCTGCCTCACCCGGTCACCACCAGCCTCGATACCCTGCGTGCCGTCGTCGACGGCATCAAAAAAACCAGCGACGCCGATATCGTAATCCTCGAAGGAACGAACACCGGTGACCCCGTCTACCCCATCTACCGGAAGCTCAAATTCGAGTTCCCGCATGTGCTCATGCTTGATGTTAAAGACTGCATCTGGGTAGAAGTCGAGAACCCGCTCCTTCACCCGCTTGCCGTACCTACTTTCTGGGTGCCCAACGTCGTACTATCGAGCGATTATCTCATAAGCATCGCCCCGTTCCAGGTCAGGAACAAGAGCGGCTTCTTCACTATTCCCAACCTGGTCAGCCTCCTTCCCATAGCCAAGTATGGTGGCCAGGGAGCAAGCGCCTGGAAAGAACTTCAACAACTCGGCATGCAGAAAGTCTTTGCTGACCTCTACTTCACTCTCCCCTTCGACCTCGGCATTATTGATGGCCGTAAGAAGCTGACTGCAAAAGATGACCCGGCCAGGGGAGAGGTCGAGGACTACGGAAAGATATTCATCGGGGAGCCTTACGAAGTCGACAGGGAAGCCTCACAGGATGCCGGAATTGAAACGGAGTACCTGGCACTGATCGATTCCGGCCGTTCGGAGCTTGAAACCACCTAGGATAAAATCCGGAAGCTGTTGTATCGCCCTGCCGGCTGGCGCCACTCGACATCCACTCTGTCTACCCGAGACCTGGCCGGACCGATCTTCAACCGTTCTTCAAGCTTCTTGAGCTTATCCTCTTCTCCCTCCGCCTCCACCTCCACCTCCATCCCGGATGGGAGATTCCGCACATAGCCAGTGAGACCCAGCGCAATTGCCACGTCTTCGACAAAAGCACGGAAGTACACCCCCTGTACCTTCCCATGAACAACTGCGCGCAGATTGGATTTCACCGTGTTGCAACCCCTAACTAGCCGTCTACCATTGGCGGTATCAGCAGTACCTCATCGCCGTCTTTGAGCCGGATTTCTGCCGCCTGGTCACGTCGGACCACCTCGGAATTAACTGCAATGAATCCTTCATCAACAACCGTTCCCAAGTCACCTTTAAGCTGGACAAGGAGGTCCCGCAGGGAAGCATCTTCCCCGAGGCTGATTTCTTTCTGACCCGGCAGGATATCTATTCCGGGGGCCTTCAGTCTGACCCTGATTGACAATCCGAAACCACCCTCTGAACTTCCCTCAAGCCACACCGCCGGCTTGCCGTAGGACTGCACGGACGCATCCAGGGTTATTGATTCCGCAGCCAATCGGCAGCCGGCCTATTGTCCTACGCCTCCTCGGGAAACTCTGACGACTTTTTGCCCTTCTTCCGCGCCACCTCGACCTCAACCGGCATGGTCATAATTGACGTCACCGGCTTCGCCTCGCCCTTTTTCGGCTTCTTTTTCTCTCGCCACTGGATGTCTCTCGAACCCATAATCATCACCTCTTAAACCTAGTTTAGCAATCTCCACACGCCCTTGTAAAGCTAAGCCCAGCGCCACAGGACAATGCTATAATCCACAACGGAGCGCTAGGTCATGCTACCCACACTCTTCAGGGAAACCCAGCGGCTACTGCCGCCGTACCTTTCATCCATAATCAGTCTGGCCGCGGTTCAGGCTCAACAGCTCGGTTTCAGACTTTACCTGGTCGGCGGTGTTGTCCGCGACCTCATGCTGGGTCGGCCTACCATAGACATCGATTTGGTCGTGGACGGAGACGCTCTGGCCCTGGCACAAAGGCTGGCTAATACCAGCCATGCCAGACTGACCAGCCATGCCCGTTTCAGCACTGCCAGGCTCAGCTATCCGGCTTTCACACTGGACCTGGCCATGGCGCGAAAAGAGACCTACCAGCGTCCCGGCGCATTGCCCGCAGTCCGACCCGGAAGCATCGAGGAAGACCTATTTCGCCGCGACTTCACCATAAACGCCATGGCTATCAGCTTGAACCCCGGCTCAGACGGAAAACTGATTGACCCGTATGGTGGCAAACCTGACCTGGAGGCCGGCGTCATCCGCATTCTCCATCCCGACAGCTTTAGCGATGATGCCACGCGTATCTGGCGCGCCATCCGCTACGAACAGCGGCTGGACTTTCGCATGGAACGCACTACCCTGCACTGCCTGCGCCGCAGTCTGGGCATGATAGATACTATCAGCGCCGACCGTCTCCGCCATGAAATTGACCGTGTGCTCAAGGAAGAGCTACCGGAGAAGACACTACAGCGAGCCTGGCGGCTTGGCGTCCTTCAAAAACTCCATCCATCACTGAAGGCTGACCGCTGGCTCACCGCAAAATACCGCCTGGCACGGCAGACCTTCAACACCAACATTCTGAAGACCGTCTATCTGGCATTACTGGCCTGCCGGCTTGACCCCGAAGAGTGTGACGCGTTCCTATCACGGCTCAACTTCGCATCGTCAGTCGCACGTGTACTCCGGGACACCGTACAATTGTACCAACGATGCCCGAATATTCCGGCGAAGGGTCTCAAACCAAGCCGCATCCACGAACTGGTCAGCAGCTACGATGTTACTGCCGTCAACGCCATGACTCTAGCCACCGGCTCGGCCACCATGCGCAAGAGGCTTCGTCTCTATCTTGACCGCCTGCGCCGTGTCCGGGTATCACTCAGCGGACGGGACCTCCAGGCGCTCGGCGTACCGGCCGGCCCGCCCGTCGGCATCATGCTCCACCAGTTGCTGGCAGCAAGGTTAGACGGTAAGCTCAAAAGCCGCAGGGATGAAGAGAACTACGTACGCCGTCGGCTCGCCGGGCTTACCAGCTGACCGACCGCCCACCTCATTTCAGGCACAGCAAAGCAGTCTCACAACCACTCAGTCACAATCCCCGGAAGGTCACCAAGCTTGCACCGCCTCATGTTGCACGGCGGCAGGGCCGTCAAAAAAGCGGCTCCGTAAGCTCTTTGATGAATGCGGCGGTCAAGGACCACCACCACCCCTCGGTCGCTCTTGCTCCGAATAAGCCGCCCGAAGCCCTGCTTAAACCTCAACACCGCCAGCGGGACCGAGTACTCTGTGAACGGATGTTCATATTGCTCCGCTCTCGCAGCCAAAATCGGGTCCACCGGCACCCCGAACGGTAAACGCACGATGACTAGTACGCTGAGCGCATCCCCGACAACGTCAATCCCTTCCCAGAGCGAGGCGGCTCCGAGCAGTACCGCCCTGGGGTTCATTCGAAACTCCGCCAGCACCTGCTCCGGCGCACCATCCATACCCTGCCCAAGCACCACTATCCCCAGCTTCTCCAGAGGGCCTTTGATAGCCGTATGTGTTTTTCTCAGCGCCTGGTGCGAAGTAAAAAGCGCCAGCATACGGCCTTCCGTAATCGGTGCCAGCGTCGCCAGCGCCCGTTCCACGGCATCCTGATAGCCAAAAGCGCCCGGCGCCGGCAGATCGTCAGGCAGACAGACCAGCGCCGCCGACATATAGTCGAACGGTGAGACCAGCGTCAACTCGCTATCTGGAAGGAACCCCAACCGCTTATTGACGAAGTTAAATGAACCGCCGCTGGACAATGTAGCGCTGGTCAACACCACCGCCTCCTTCTGGGAAAACAGGCCCTTTTCCAGCAGGCTCGACACGTCAAGCGGTGCGGCGTGTAGGGACGCCCCCGACACATTTTCAAGCCTTCGAGGATGTCCACGCAACAGGCCCGCCAAAACGCCGGTCGGGGTACTGGCCCAATACACAAGGTCCCCATCCGGGCTGGTCACAGCTGAAGATAGTCTCTCACACACCTGACGGCTGTGTTCCATCGCCGACATAAGGCCCAGACGGATATCGTCAATCTCTTCCCCCATTACAAGCCCCTCAAGCCCGTTATGTACCTTATTCAGCGCCGTTTGCAGACCGTCCAGCACCACGCTGAGATTATCCCAGCCAACTAGGACTTCTCGCCAGGCGTCACCGGAACGCACTTCACTGTCGAGACGCAGTGTTCGCTCATAAACTTCCCCGCGCTCGGCGAGGCGGTCAACCAACGCTGCTACCGAATTAAAGAAGACCGCCGAATGCGCGACAGCTTCACCACAACGCTGGCCGAGGTTCTCTAACAGGCCGTAAAGGTCCTGTCTTCGCTGAGGAGCCAAACGCCCTGGCCTCAAGGCACGCTGCAGCGCCGCCAACTCCTGCTCCACATCTCCCACCAACTCCCCAATACTGCGGCTCGAAACTTCCCATCCAAATTGCTGGGTGGCTACATCTTCAAGATGATGTGCCTCGTCGATGATGACATGCCTGAAGTGCGGCAATAATTGATTGCCCGATGCGGCGTCCGCCAGAAGGAGGGCGTGGTTAACGACCACAATATTCGCCCCTTTGGCCCGGGAGCGCGCACGCAACAGGAAACAGCGGCCCTGCTGGTGAAACTTGCAGCTCTCGCCCAGACACTCTCCCTCCTGAGCGCAGATGCGGCCCCACAACCCATTCTGCCGGCCCCGGAGTCCGAGCTCCGAACCATCGCCAGTTTCGGTTGTTGAAAGCCAGCCGGCAATACGCGACACGAGTTCCAACCCGCCGTCCAGCCCGGGTAGAGCATGCCGATACAATTGCCACCGCCGCAAACAAATGTAGTTGCCGCGGCCCTTCAGAGTCGCCGCGCGGAAGGTTTCAGGCAGAGAAAGCACCTTCGTCAGGTCGGGGATATCTTTACCAATCAACTGTTCCTGAAGGTTGATGGTGTTGGTGGAAACCACCACCGGCATCCCTGCGCCGAGGCTAAAATAAATAGCAGGAATCAGGTAGGCCATGGACTTACCGGTCCCGGTGCCGGCCTCAACAATTAGCCTCTCTCCCCCGTTGAAGGCATACGCCACCGCCTCCAGCATCTTTACCTGCGAAGGCCGGTGCTCGAAAGACGGTAGTACCCTTTCAAGCAAGCCTCCCGGAGACAGTAAAGAAACCAGCCACGGCACATCCATCGGCAGAGATGCCTGCTCCGGGGGCCTGTCGATAGAACTCGGTGTCAAGGTCAGTAACTTTCTACTGGAACCACTGTGGGAAGATAAGCCGGACAATACTGGCACCGGCGTATATCTCGACAAACGACCGCGGCAGGCGGCCCAGCCAGGTAGCCAGAAGGAACCGAAACACGGGAATCTTCAAGCCACCACCGACCAGCCCCACGATATCGAAGACGACCAGCGGTACACAGGCAAAGAGCGTAATTATCCACCACCCGTGACGCTTGACCCATCGCGTCGCCAGTTCATAGCCGCGCATATGCTCAGCAGCAATAAGGCGCGTTCCGACCCGACCCGCCAGATAGCCGCTCATCTCACCGATGCTACTGCCAGCACTTGTAACCACCGCCACAATTACCGGGTTCCATTGGGTGGCCAGAGCGATGATTACGGCGATACCGGGCGCCGGGATTACGATAGTCGCGCTGTTGAGAAGTGCGATAACGAAGACCGCCGCGTACACAAATGGAGCAAACCTTTGCACGCTGTCCGGTGAGGCCTTCAAAAACATTTCGACCTGCCGGATAAGAAATACGATGAAAATACTCAGGAGAATCATAGCGATTCCCCAGAGGACGGTTTCTATGATGCGTTTCCGGTTCTCCCGGAGACGCGCCATCGGTGAACTCATGGCCGTCCTCCGGCCGTTCCTTGCTCTGGAACGGCATCTTTCCGGCCAAGCAAGCTAACCGCCACCGCCTCTATACCCTGGCTTCTAAGCCGCCCGGCCACCGTCTCAGCCGCTGCCTCCGTAGCCTGGAGCGAAAACAGCGCCGGGCCGGAACCGCACAAATGCACACGACCACCCGAAATTTTTTCAAACTCCCGCCAGACATCAGACAGGCCCGCGAATAACTCCCGCGCCGCTTTCTCAAAAGCATTGACCAGCATATCCGGCCTTACCGGCCCACCGTCAACCAGCCGGCGCTGGACCGCCTGTGTCCTGCCGCCATCGCTGAAATCTGCCGGCCTCAGTGCCTCGTACATACGCTTCGTCTTCCCCGGCATATCCGCGGCAGCGGGAAATGCTAATACGATCCACTCCTGAGGTGACTCAGGAATCGGAATTACCCGCTCGCCCCTTCCCTCAACCAGACAGGTGCCACCATAAAGAAAGAAGGGGACGTCGCTCCCGAGGTGCAACCCTAACTCCACGAGCTGGCCAATTGACCTGTCGAGCCGCCACAGGCGGTTCAGGCCGATAAGACACGCCGCGGCGTCACTACTCCCACCACCAAGCCCCATGCCCCAGGGAATCCGCTTCCTCAGTAATATCCTGGCTGCGGGCTTAACGCCCACTGCCTCGGCCAGCAATCGTACCGCCCTGACCACCAGATTGTCCGGCCCGCGGAGGGCTTCAGCCGTGCAGTCAAACCGCAGTTCATCGGCTGGCGCAAATTCGAGGGTATCACAAAGGTCGATCGTTTGGATTATGCTTCGGATTTCGTGATAGCCATCAGCACGTTTACCCAGGACTTCCAGGGCGAGGTTCACTTTGGCCGGTGCGCGAACTGTCAACATGCTGGGAAAGCCTCTCGGATATTATAGCCCATTCCTTGAGCGTCAGGGTCTCCGCCCGCCGCTTCGGGTCAATACCTGATTTTTCAAGCGTTTCCACCACCATGCCCGGCGGTAGTCCCAGCCCGTGAGCCAGAGGATTGTGGAGCTGTTTCCTCCGCGCGCTGAGTCCGGCTTTGACCACGCGGAAAAACATATCCACATCCGCAACCGCTACCGGCGGTCGGTCGTACACATCCAGTCTGAGGATGACCGAATCCACCTTCGGCGCCGGATAGAAGGCTCGCGCCGGTACTTTCCTCACTATCTTCGGCCGCGCGTAGAACTGGACAGCAACGCCAAGCAGGCTCATATCGCCTGCTCCTGCAGCGATTGACTCTCCGACCTCTCTCTGCACCATGACCACCATCAAACGCGGCTTCCAGCGCGCCTCGAGAAAGTGCCTGATTGCAGGAGAAGTTATGTAGTAAGGTAAATTGGCCACCACCTTGTACCCGGTAGCCTCAACCTGCGTTTGATACTCCCCAAGGAGCGCCTCCGGTGTCATGCTCATAATATCCCCGTTGACCACAGTCACGTTCGGCCGGTCCCCGAGCTCGACTCTCAGACCCTCAGCCAGACCCCTGTCCAACTCGACCGCCACCACACCGCCCGCCGCGGCGGAAAGTTCCCTGGTGAGCATCCCCAGTCCGGGGCCAACCTCAACCACCACATCCCCCTCCGAAAGCTCGGCGGCGGTTATGATATCCCGGAGCACAGTACGGTCAATAAGGAAGTTCTGCCCGAACCCCTTCTGCACCCTCAGCCCGAGCTCCTCGAGCCGTGCTCTTACCTGCGCAGTTGGGCTGGTACGCACCGGCATTTCAGTCGTCGAAACCTGTTTGATGTTTGGCATCTGGCACCCGGCAGTTAGATATCTGACAATTGCTCGTGAATCGGTGTTAGAAATCTGGCGTCTGGTTCGGAGAAGACAGGGGCGGAGCAGGTTGGGTCGTGCACCGCCTGTCGAATCCGTCCCCCCAGCTTGCCGCCGCCAGCCGGCTCAGACCAGGTAACCCTGCGGCACCCAGAGGACACTGCTTACCACTGCTTCCTTCCGGACCTGATGGGGTTCACAGCTCTCTGCCGCGCAGGACCCGGCCTTCAACGCCGCTTAACAACAGCAGTCCTAAAAGGACAGACCCTCGAGCCGGATTTCAACCCCGCTATAGCGGATTTCGGGTACAGGGCACCGCTAACTCCCCATCTAGCACGACCCACCCAATGTTACTTGCGAGACAGTCACCCCGTCAATAGTGCTCCCCGTATTCCACTGTCAGGCTCTGGTGAAGCCCGAACCTGGGAAGGCGTTTCTCTCGTTTGTAACCCTCCCACAATTCAATCCACGCTGTGTTTGTGGGATCAATTCTTATCCCCTTGGACTCCGCCTGCCTGATTACTTCGGGGTAACCCTTCACATAGGCATCAACCATGGCAAGGTTCACCGCCTGCCGCCGGTCGTGGTCCGGAGTCCAAAGCCCTCTCTCTTTTAAGAACCTGATGGTGCCATCATGGACCGGCAAACAGGTGGTCTTGAGACACTCCATGACATTAACAATATCCATGAACTCGTTGGAATCAAAACTCGTCTTATAGCGTTCGAAGTTGCTGTCAAGCCATTTCACCAGATGGTAAATCAGCTCCGGGTCACTGGCGGCATGTGTTACCTCGGAAGTGTAACCCACGGTACCCCAGTGCCCGCGGGCTTCCGGAACACCACTCAGTATCGGGCCAAAACAATACGAAGGGTCAACAAGGCGGAATCTTTTGGCACCTTCCGGGTCCAGGTCAGAGTTGAGGTCAAGAAAGCGTATCCCATGAGGGGCCGCGGCGGCTTCGTATATAGCCGCTGAGACGGGGAAGCAGAACATAATATCGGCACGTCCTTCAGCCACCGCCCGTGCACAGCCGTCATAGCTACCGGCATTGACCCACACTATCTGGTCATGGGGCAATTGAATCCAGTCGGCTATCGCCTTGGGTACTTTAAGTACTGTCGGCTGCATCGACCACACTGCCCAGCGTATGCCCGGCTTGATGTCGTATATGGTCTTGATTGGAGAGTCGCCGCGGACAAAGATACCGGAGTTGGCAAGAGCGTGCGTCCATACGAACCTCATCGGGAAAGGCCCCCCGTCTTTCACGGCATGACCCTCAACAGCTTCAATAACGTTCCCTGTTTCCCGTTTGCCGCCGTTGGTCAGAAGTGCTCGGCGGTCCTGCACGCTCTTGAAGCGCTGTACGCTACTCTCTTCCGGTACAACTCTGACCCTGCTACCAGTATCGCTCTCAAGCAGGCTGGCCCAGCTGACGTACTTTGCCAGGCCGCTGCTTCCGGCGGACGAGAATACCATTTGGGCGGGCCACCGCCAGCCGCCGGAATCGGATGTGCCCTTCGACGTACAGCCGGAAATCAGCATTAGACTCAGGACAACGGCCGGCACCAGACTCAAGAGCATTTTCTGCTTTCCCATTTTTCCCTCTGTCATTACCTGCGATAGTCCCTATTCCCATACGGTAACCAATCGTCGGCTGACACATCTCCTCACAATCTATCATCCGCGCACAAAGGCGTCAAACACCACGCCGCCAAAGACACCAAAGTTACGGCACCGCCGGAATAACGTTGTTGCCAGGTGCCGGCGGCAGCGTCTACAATACCAGACCAACTATATCCTGCCGCACCGCGGCGGCCGAGGAGGCAACATGGCTCACAAACTGACTTTCGCCGCATCATTCCTGGCAGTCCTGGCGTTGACCGCCTGCGCTCAGTCACAACCACCGGCTTCCACACCGGTATCTACGCCGGCCCCAGGTCCCGCCTCTACCCCACAACCCGGCACGGTAATGCAATGGTCATCACCACCGCCAATGACTATTGACCCAAACAAAAACTACACTGCAACAATCGATACTACCGGCGGCAAATTCATCATCAAGCTCCTGCCCAAAGATGCTCCGCTGGCCGTCAACAACTTCGTTTTCCTGTCCCGGCAGGGTTTCTATAATGGCGTCAAAATCCACCGCATCATCAGGAACTTCGTCATCCAGACCGGCGACCCGCTTGGCAACGGTACCGGCGGGCCCGGGTATAAATTCAACGACGAAAGAGTCACCCGAGACTACAAGCCCGGTACCGTGGCCATGGCCAATGCCGGGCCAAATACCAATGGAAGCCAGTTCTTCGTTTGTCTTGCCGACCTCAGCACCAGACTGCCCAAGAGCTATACCATTTTCGGCGAGGTTGCCGAGGGCATGGACGTCGTTCTCAAACTCGGAGATACACCGGTAACGCGGTCAGCGACCGGCGAAATGTCAGCACCCACCGTAGATGTCCGGATAAACAGCATCACCATTCAGGAGAAGTAGTCTCGACCGCAGGTGCTGGAATCGGAATTGGCGCCGTACCATCTACCGGAAATGCCTGTGAAGCCACCTCGATGCCCGTCTGACGCGGCAGGCCACCGCGGCGGCGCGGCCGACGGCGCCGTCCTACCGGACCTATCGCCCACAATCCCTTGAAGAAGTCTCGGTTCAGCAGGTGCCGGGTGTCAGCCAGGTCCATCAGGTCTTTGGACACGTTGCTTTCAAAGTGTGCCACTTCAACGTGTTTGCCCATGTCTTTGACCACCCTTACGGCATAGGCAAAATCGGCATCCCCGCTCACCAGTATAGCCGTGTCGTAGGCATTCTTCCAGGCGAAGTTAACCAGGTCGGTGGCCAGCATAATATCGATGCCCTTCTCCACCGTTACACCCTGGGAAAGCTTGGTGCCACCAAGCCTGAGCTCCAAATACGGCACCCTTCTCAGCGCATCAAGGAAATCCGCCTGGTCGCGGTGTCCTTCGGCACTTTTGCCCGGTTCCTGCAGGACATTATAGTAGTAAGTACGGAACAGGTACCGTTCACCACAAAGCTTTCTGGCGAATTCGGCGAAGCTCAGGTCGGCGCGCCCAAAATTGTCCTTCAGGGCATGGTACAGGTTACTACCGTCGATAAATATGGCAACTCGTTCATCCATTCAGACTTGCTCCTCACCCTTGCTTGATGACATCCCGGAGGAATTATACACCAATCCTGATAGTTACTTTGTTTCTTAATAATCTCCGACAGAGGAGATAGCCAAGACAAGCGGCATGTTACAATATCCGGCATGACAACCATCATCAGAGCCATAGCCAGATGAACCAGTCACGCATTCGCAACTTCTGTATCATTGCCCACATCGACCACGGCAAGTCAACGCTGGCTGACCGTCTCCTGGAACTAACGAACACCATTCCCAAGCGGGACATGCAGCAGCAGGTTCTCGACCGCATGGACCTAGAGCGCGAGCGCGGCATCACCATCAAAGCCAAGGCAGTGAGAATGCGCTACCGGTCTCCGGATGATGGCGAGTACGAACTCAACCTGGTTGATACCCCGGGACATGTCGACTTCAGCTACGAGGTCTCACGGAGCCTGGCCGCTGTCGAGGGCGCTATCCTGGTTGTCGACGCTACTCAGGGCATCCAGGCCCAGACCATCGCCAACGTCTACCTGGCACTCGACAACCACCTGACCATCATCCCCGTCATCAACAAGATTGACCTGCCTGCCGCCGACCCCGAGCGTACCGCACAGGAGTTAGTCGATACCCTCGGCTTCGACCGCGACAACATCATTATGGTCTCAGCCCGCGAGGGCACCAACGTTGAAAAAGTCCTGCAGGCAATTATTGAACGCGTACCACCGCCGCACAGCAACCCGGACACACCTCTCCGCGCCCTCATCTTCGATTCCAAATATGATCCTTACAAGGGCGTCATCGCCTTCGTCCGTCTCGTTGACGGACGGGTATCAATGGCCCAGCCGCTCAAGCTGATGTCGACGGGCAGGACAGCAGAGGCGCTCGAAATCGGCGTCTTCACCCCGGACATGAGCCCGGTCGAAAGCCTCGAGGCCGGGGAGGTCGGATACATCGCCACCGGCCTCAAGAACGTTACCGAATGTCAGGTTGGGGATACCATCACTCTTTCAACCAGACCGGCGCCGCAGCCTCTCCCGGGCTATCGGCCGGTCAAACCCATGGTCTTCGCCGGACTATATCCGGTTGACACTCAGAATTATCTCCCCCTGCGCGAAGCCCTGGATAAACTCAAGCTCAACGACGCCTCACTCTTCTACGAGCCGGAGAGCAGTGCCGCGCTCGGCTTCGGTTTCCGTTGCGGCTTCCTCGGCTTGCTCCATATGGACATCGTCCGCGAGCGCCTGGAACGTGAGTACGGCCTCGCTCTCATCATCACTGCGCCCAGCGTCGCCTTCGAAGTCATGCGCACCGACGGCACCCTGAAGACCGTAGCCAGCCCCGCCCAGCTTCCGACGCCCAACGAAATTGCGGAAATCCGCGAGCCGGTCATGGCCATTACCATTATCACCCCCAGCCGCTACCTTGGACCCATCATGGAGCTTGTCTCCGGATACGGCGGCGAGTACCAGCGCATGGAGTACCTGGACAGAACCGAGGATCGTCAGCTCTCCCGCGTCCTGCTTGAATACAGGATACCACTCAATGCCATCCTGGCTGACTTCTACAACCAGCTCAAATCAAGGAGCCAGGGCTATGCCTCGCTCGATTACACCTTTATCGGCTACCGGGCGGCCAAGCTGGTCAAGCTTGAGATTCTGGTCAACGGACAGACGGTGGATGCGCTTTCACGCATCGTCCGGAGCGAGAATGCTTATCAGGAGGGCCGCGCCCTGGTTCAGCGCCTGCGCCAGCTAATCCCCAGGCAGCTGTTCGAAGTGACTATCCAGGCGGCGGTAGGTGGCAGAATTATCGCCCGGGAAACAGTAGCTGCAATGCGCAAGAACGTGCTGGCCAAATGCTACGGAGGCGATATCACACGCAAGCGCAAACTCCTGGAACAGCAGGCAGAAGGCAAGAAGCGGATGAAGGCGGTGGGCCGGGTCGAGATTCCCCAGGAAGCCTTCATGGCAGTACTCAAACGCGAATGAGGTCACCCGTCCCCCAATTCCTCACATTCGCATGGAATGCTACTATCCTCCTGCGTCGTGCCAAAGTACAGCGAAAAAATGGTGGCGCTTATCTGTCATAACGACTTAGAGGAACCGAAATGGAACAGAAGCCTACCTCTTAACCATCATATAGCCAATCCCGTGCCTGGTCTGTATGTACTTCGGTTGCTTCGGGTCTTCACCCAGCTTCTGCCTCAGACGCGCCATATTGACCTGGAGCAAATGCGTCTCTCCCAGGTATTCCTCACCCCAGACCTTGGTTAGGATCTGGCCCGGGGTAAGAATCCTCCCCGCGTTGCGCGCCAAGTATGTGAGGATAGCATATTCGGTAGCGGTCAACTCAACTTCCTTACCGCCAACAGTCACAATGCGCCGCACGAAATCCACCATGAGGTCTCCAGTTTGGAAACTCGGTGATACACCCTCCTCGACCATGCTGACCCGTCGCAATACCGCTTTGACGCGAGCCACCAGCTCCCGCGCCGAGAACGGCTTGGTCACGTAGTCGTCAGCGCCAGCGTCGAAGCCGGCCAGCTTCTCGTCGTCCTGCCCTTTGGCCGTCACCATAATTACCGGAAGGGAAGAAAAGTCTCGAATGCGCCGGCATGTCTCGTAGCCGTCCATGCCGGGCATCATGACGTCGAGCAGG
The DNA here is from genome assembly GCA_034431935.1 of Dehalococcoidia bacterium. GTDB lineage: Bacteria > Chloroflexota > Dehalococcoidia > GIF9 > JBFMDU01 > JBFMDU01. Next base: position 27,813 of record DAOUCU010000042.1, read on the forward strand.
ACCGCGTCGGGCTTCTCCGTATCCAACGCTGCCAGCGCCTCCTCGCCGGTAGCGGCCACAAGAACACGGTACCCTTCAAGCTCCAGCATTCTTTGCATCATCTTCTGCATTCGGGCGTCGTCGTCAACCACCAGTATTGCTGTTTTTTTCACCGGCATGACTACCTACCTCCCTTTCTCTCAAAAACAAGCAGGACGCGCCTAACCACAGGGCCCGGATGGCAAATGTGCCACGCACCCGAAGCAACTTTTCCAGCTACCACAACCTTCAATTGCCCCTCCACAAGACACCGTCCGCACATCAATGAATATACCCCATCTATTCTCACTGCGCAACATCGGGCGGCTGGAAAACAAATGCCTCACGAGAAACCCTTGCACTTTCGCAAGGCAATAGGTTCCCCAAATAGCCAGAGGTCCACGCCCTTCAAGAAAACCCGCCTGGTAAGTGAGGGGGTAGGAGACTAGCCCTCAATTTTCAGACGCGTATTGACATTACGCTCAGGGCTGTGATATTCTCTGTCTTTGCGTCTTGCTAGCTACAAACGAGTTCGATAGAACTCAAGAAAGCCGGCTAGTTGAGCCGGGGGTGCGGGGGGACGCGAACCGGTATTCAACTAGTGGCTTTTTTGATTGTATGGAGGCCTCGCGGAGATTGTCTACCGTGAGTCCTCCGCCAATCGCAAAAACGAATAGGGGAAAGGGTTACTTATGCCAACCGTTAACCAGCTGGTTCGCAAGGGGCGCTCCAAGTTGACCAAGCGCGTCAAGGCCCCGGCCCTGCGTGTTACCCATAATGCGCTTCACAACCGGAGCTCGCGGACCCGCAAAGGCTCGCCGCAGAAGCGTGGCGTCTGCACCCAGGTCAGGACGATGACGCCCAAGAAGCCGAACTCGGCCCTGCGGAAAATCGCACGGGTGCGCCTGTCAAACCACATTGAAGTAACCGCGTATATCCCCGGCGAAGGTCATAACCTACAGGAGCACTCGGTAGTCCTTATCCGCGGCGGAAGGGTCAAGGACCTCCCCGGAGTCCGGTACCATATCATCCGCGGCGCTCTCGATACCGCCGGTGTGGCCAACCGCCAGCAGGCACGCAGTAAATACGGCGCCAAGGCAGGCAAGAAGGAAGGAACAGCAGGAGGCACGGCTGATGCCACGGCGAGCTAGAGTTATTAAACGGGAAATCAAACCCGACCCCAGGTACGGAAGCGTCACCATTACCAGGTTCGTTAACAAGCTCATGGTGAGGGGTCAGAAAGCCACCGCCGAGCGTATTATGTACAACGCCCTTGACCTGGTCAGCAAGCAGATGAAGCGCGATCCGCTCGAGATTATGGAGCAGGCTATTAAGAACGCAACCCCTCTGCTGCAGGTTAAATCTCGCCGCGTCGGCGGCGCTACTTATCAGGTACCGGTCGAGGTCAGACCGGAGCGGGGCACCGCCCTGGCCATGAAATGGCTGATAACTAACAGCCGCGCCCGTTCTGGCAAGTCGATGGCCCAGAAGCTGGCTGCCGAGCTTTCTGAAGCCGCCCAGAATCAAGGCGCGACGATTAAGAAACGAGAGGACACTCACAAGATGGCCGAGGCCAACAAGGCCTTCGCCCACTTCCGATGGTAGTCATTGCAAGGAATGTTTGTTCGTTAGATGACCACTAAGACTATTGAACTTGAAAGGGCTTCGAAGGCTGGAGCAAAAAGAATGGCCCGGACTTTCCCCCTTGGAAAAGTACGCAACATAGGCATTATCGCCCATATTGACGCTGGCAAGACCACCGTCACCGAGCGCATACTTTTTTATTCCGGCCGCACTTACAAGATTGGCCAGGTAGACGAGGGCACCGCCGTGATGGACTGGATGCCCCAGGAGCGCGAGCGAGGCATCACCATCACCGCCGCGGCCACCACCGTCCACTGGCGCGACTGCCGCATCAATATTATCGACACCCCCGGTCATGTCGACTTTACCGCCGAGGTCGAACGCTCATTGCGTGTCCTGGATGGCGGCGTGGTCGTTTTCGACGCTGTCTCGGGCGTTGAGGCCCAGTCCGAAACCGTCTGGCGCCAGGCCGACAAGTACCACGTTCCCAAGATATGCTTCGTCAACAAGATGGACCGCGTTGGCGCTGACCTCAACCACACCATCGCCATGATTGAGGAGCGTCTCAGCGCACGCACCCTGATCCTCCAGTCCCCTATCGGCTCGGAAGCCCAGTTCAAAGGAACCATCGACCTCATCGAGAACCGTGCTTGGCTTTTCCCGGACGACCCCGAGGCCGGCCCGCAGGGAATTCCGATACCCGACTCCGAGCAGGGACTGGCCGCCAAACAGCGCCAGATTCTCATGGAAAAACTGGCAGAGATCGACGATGAGATCATGTTCGCCTATCTTGAGAATCACCCGGTGGAACCGGCCCGTCTCAAGCAGGCTATCCGCAAGGCGACTCTCGAAGGCAAACTGGTGCCGGTGCTTTGCGGAAGCGCCTTACGCAACCGTGGCATCCAGCCCCTCCTCGACGCCATCGTCGACTACCTGCCATCGCCGCTGGACAAGCCGCCGATAGCCGGTACGGCTCCAGACGGCGGTGAGAACCTGGTCCGGCCAGCGGACGACGAAGCGCCCTTCTCCGCCCTTGCCTTCAAGGTCGTTACCGACCCCTACATGGGACGTCTTGTCTACTTCCGCGTTTACTCGGGAAAGGCCAAAAGCGGCGACCACATCCTGAACTGCACAACACGTCAGAGCGAACGTCTTGGCCGAATCTTCCTGATGCACGCCAACCACCGCGAAGAAATCCAGGAGGTTGATACCGGTACTATCGCCGCAACTATCGGTCTCAAGCGTACCTTTACCGGAGATACCCTCTGCGACCGCGAGCATCCGGTGGTGCTTGAGTCCATCTCATTCCCCGAACCGGTCCTTTCCGTAGCCATCGAGCCTAAGGACCGGGCTGCACAGGACAAGCTTGGCGATGTCCTCAACAAACTCTCCGAAGAGGACCCGACATTCAAAATCCGCTACGACGAAGAGACCGGGCAGACCATCATTTCCGGCATGGGTGAACTTCACCTTGACGTGCTTACCGACCGCATGATTCGTGAATTCGGCGTGGGCGTGAAGGTCGGCAAACCGCAGGTCGCTTACAAAGAGACTATTACTGAGCCGGTAGAAGCCGAAGGACGGTTTGTCCGCCAGAGCGGCGGCCGCGGACAGTTCGGCCACGTCTGGCTCCGGCTTGAGCCCGGCGAACGCGGCTCCGGTTTCATCTTCGCCAACGAAATCAAAGGCGGCGCTGTACCTAAAGAGTATGTCCCGGACATCGAGGCCGGTGCCAGAGAAGCCCTCAACACTGGCGCTGTCGCCGGGTACCCGGTAATCGACATCAAGGTGACCGCTTTCGACGGCAGTTACCACGAAGTTGATTCCTCTGAGCTGGCTTTCAAGATGGCCGGTTCGCTGGGTGTCAAGAACGGCCTGGCAAGAGCGAAACCAATCATCCTTGAGCCGATTATGAAGCTCGAAGTCGTTTCTCCGGCCAGATTCCTCGGTGACATCATCGGCGATATCAACTCAAGACGCGGTCATATCCAGAGCATCGAAACTCACGGCGAGAGCGGCACTGTTCACGCACTGGTGCCTCTTGCTGAGACATTCGGTTATGCCAGCGTACTCAGGTCGCTGAGTGAGGGACGGGCTACCTATTCCATGGAATTCAAGCAGTACCAGCCGTTACCGGAGGCTATCGCGGCAACAATTACCGGCAGGGTCACGAGGAGATAAATGCCCAAGCAGAAGATTCGCATCAAAGTCAGAGGCTATGACCACCGGCTGGTCGACCAGTCGGCCAGGCAAATTGTCGAGACCGCAGAGCGGACCGGGGCTGTGGTGGCCGGCCCGGTGCCTCTGCCGACACGCATCGAAAAGTTTTGTGTCATCCGCGCCACGAACATCGACAAGGACTCACGCGAGCAGTTTGAAATCCGCACCCACAAGCGGCTTATCGATATACTTGAGCCGACTTCAAAGACCATCGATACCCTGACCCAGCTCAATTTACCCTCGGGCGTCGAAATAGACATCAAGATATAAAGGCGCAAGGCCATGGTTAATTGTTTGATCGGCACCAAGATAGGAATGACCCAGGTCTTCAAGCCAAACGGCAGGCCAGCAGCAGTCACTGCTATCGAAGCCGGGCCGTGCATTGTCACCCAGGTAAAGACCTCAGCTAAAGAAGGCTACAACGCCGTCCAACTGGGCTTCGGCACGGCCAAGCGTCTCAACGCCGCTGAGAAGGGCCACCTCAAGGACCGGGGAATGCTGAAGCACCTGCGCGAGTTCCGCGTTGACGATCCCTCAGCAGTCAAGATCGGCGATAAAGTCGATGTCAGCATCCTCAAGACGGGCGACAAGGTCACTGTGACCGGCATATCAAAGGGCAAGGGCTTTGCCGGCGTCGTCAAGCGGCACCATTTCAAGGGGGGCCCCAAGACGCACGGTCAGTCTGACCGTCACCGTGCTCCGGGTGCCATTGGCTCGACGACCTTCCCGGGGCGCGTGTACAAAGGCTTAAGAATGGCCGGACACCTTGGCAACGCCAGAGTCACCACCCGGAATCTCGAAGTCATCCACGTAGACGCCAACCGCAACCTCCTGCTCCTTGGCGGTTCGGTACCCGGCGCCCCGGGAGGAGTGGTTACTATAAGAAAGGTTGCTTCAAAGAAATAGCCATGCGGATTCCTGTTTACAGTCTGTCCGGAGCCATCGCCAGGGAAATTGATGTCAGAGATGACGTCTTTGCCGTGCCATTCAATGAGTCCGTGGTCCATCAGGCGATGGTATGTCAGCTTGCCAATAAACGTGTCGGCCTCGCCGATACCAAGACCCGGGCCGAGGTTAGCGGCAGCACCCGCAAACTTTATGCCCAGAAACACACCGGCCGCGCCCGCCGCGGCGGCATAAAGTCGCCGTTGATGAGGGGTGGTGGTGTTATTTTTGGCCCCCACCCACGGAGCTACCGCCAGGACATGCCGAAGAAAATGCGACGGCTCGCCTTGCGCTGTCTTCTTTCCGACAAGGCCAGAGGGGGCGACCTCAAGGTCGTCGAGAGGCTCGATATCGAGGCTCCGAAGACGAGACAGATGGCCGGCATTCTCAATGCCCTCAAAGCAGGCGATTCGGTACTGGTAGCAACCACCGACCCCCAGCCTGAAGTGATTGCCGCCGCCCGTAATCTGCCGGGCGTCAGGACGACGGTGGTGTCTACCCTCAACGTGGTCGACCTTCTTTCGTACAGAGTTCTCATCACCACCGAAGACGCCGTCCGCAAGGCCGAGGAGCTGTGGGCTCCGAATAAGGCAAAAACTGAGGCCGCCAGGTAAAGGACTGCACATGCATATTCTGGACGTCATTCGAAGACCGCTGGTTACCGAGAAGAATAGCCTCCTTCAGGACAAAAACAAGTACGCATTCGAGGTAATGAAAACCGCCTCCAAGCGACAGATCAAGGAGGCGGTAGAACTGGCTTTTAAGGTCAAGGTGACCGAAGTTAACGTCATAACCGTCCCGGGCAAGGCCCGCAGGATGGGTCGCAGAATCGTCATGTCACCCGCCTGGAAGAAAGCTGTCGTGACCCTCGAGCCGGGTCAAAAGATTCAATTGTTCGAAGGGGTATAAGAGGTCAGCCTGTGGGTTCTGTCATCAAAAAGCGCAACAAGAAAATGGCCAAACACAAGCACCGGAAGCTCCTGAAAAAGACCCGGTGGGCGCGGCGACACTAGTCCCCTAAAGAGGAGACAACCCGTGGCAATCAAAACATATAACCCGACATCGGAAGGCCGCCGGGCGATGACCGGGTACACTTTCGAGGAAATCTCGAAAACGGTACCCGAGAAGTCGCTCATCGTCCACCTGCGGAAGACGGCTGGCCGCAACAACCGCGGCGTGGTAACGGCACGCCATCGGGGCGGGGGTGCCCGGCGCATCTACCGCATCATTGACTACCGTCGGGATAAGATTGGTATCCCGGGCAAAGTCATGGCAATCGAGTACGACCCCAACCGGACGGCGCGCATTGCCCTTATCTGCTATGCTGACGGTGAGAAGCGCTACATACTGGCCCCGGAAGGACTCAAGCCCGGAGATATCATCAACACCGGCCCCGACGCCGAGATCAAACCCGGACACGCAATGCCACTCAATTCAATCCCTGTAGGCACTATGATTCACAACATCGAGCTCCAGGTCGGTCACGGAGGGCAAATCGTACGCAGTGCCGGAACATCCGCCCAGCTTGTCAGCAAGGAAGGCAAATTCTGCCTTGTCCAGCTTCCCTCAGGCGAGTTGCGCCGCATTTTCGGCGAATGTATGGCCACTATCGGCCAGCTCGGCAACATCGACCACCAGAACATTAAGCTCGGCAAGGCAGGACGCAGCCGCTGGCTCGGCCGCCGGCCCGAGGTCCGCGGCACCGCCATGACCCCACGTGACCATCCCCATGGCGGCGGTGAAGGCCGGTGTCCCCGCGGTATGAACCCGCGCTCTCCCTGGGGTAAGCCGACACTCGGCCATAAGACACGGCGCCGCAAGACCAGCAACAAGTTCATAGTCAAGCGAAGGAAGTAACCTATGGCACGTTCCGCTAAAAAAGGCCCTTTCATCGACCCGCGGCTTCTGAAAAAGATTCAGGCGCTTAACAAGTCCGGCCAGAAGACGGTCATCAAGACCTGGTCGCGCGCTTCCACAGTGATGCCGGAGATGATCGGACACACTATCGGCGTTCACGATGGCCGCCGGCATGTGCCTATCTTCATCACCGAGAATATGGTAGGACACAAGCTGGGCGAGTTTGCCATTACACGCACTTTCCGCGGCCATTCCACCAAGGCCGAGGCTGCGACCAAATAACCGGAAGGCTGACTTAGGGTACATACTATGAAAGTACGCGCAGTATCAAGAGACGTCGGAATCCCGCCGCAGAAGGTCCGTCTTGTAGTGGATCTGGTCCGCGGCAAGAAGGTAGAAGAGGCGCTCAACATACTCAAGTTTGTTCCGACACCTGCGGCCAAAGCTGTGGCCAAGACCATCAAGTCCGCGGCCGCAAGCGCCGAAAATAACTACCAGATGTCGCCGTCGCAACTCGAAGTTGTGGAGATTTATGCTGACGGGGCGCGGATGCTCAAGCGGTATCGCCCCCAGTCACGCGGTCGCATTGCCCCGATCCTGAAGCGTGCCAGCCATATAACGGTATACGTTGACGAGAAGGAGAAATAGACTTGGGACACAAGGTTCACCCGTACGGCTTTAGACTCGGCATCATCAGGGACTGGCAGGCAAAATGGTTCGCCGCCAAGAGGGAGAACTACATCAGCCTCCTCCATGAGGACCTCAAGCTCAGAAAGGTTATTGCCGAACAGACCCGCGAAGGCGGTGTAGCCCGGGTGGAAATCGAACGCCACGACGGCGACATTGCCGTTACCGTGTATTCCGCACGTCCCGGCATCGTCATCGGACGCGGCGGACAGCACGCCGAGGAAATCCGGACCGCGCTGGAGAAGGTGACCGGGAAGAAGACCCGGCTCAGCATCCGCGAGGTTGACCAGCCGGAAACCATCGCCGTCCTGGTTGCCCGCAGCGTAGCTGACCAGCTCGAGCGCCGCATTGCCTACCGCCGGGCGATGAAGCAGGCAGTCTTCCGCGCTACTCAGGCAGGCGCCAAGGGTATCAAGATAACCTGTGCCGGGCGCCTTGGCGGTGCTGAAATCGCCCGCAGGGAAACCACGCGTTCCGGCCGACTGCCGCTCCAGACCCTGCGCGCAGACATAGACTACGGCTTCGCCGAGGCAGTGACTATCATGGGTCGTATCGGCGTCAAAGTATGGATCTACAAGGGTGACATTCTGCCAGAAATTGTGAGGAAAGAAAGTGCTCCAACCGAAGCGAGTAAGGTACCGGAAAACGTTCCGAGCGGTCGTTAAGGGCAAGGCCCACGCCGGCAATACGCTTAACTTCGGCGATTTCGGTATGCAGGCGATAGAAGGTGCCCTGATCAGCGCTCGGCAAATCGAATCGACGCGCCGCGTTCTCGTGCGCCAGTTAACACGCGGCGGACGAATGTGGATACGCATCTACCCCGACCGTGCTGTAACCAAACACCCTGCCGAGACCAGAATGGGCGGCGGCAAGGGCCTTGTGGAATACTGGGCAGCCCTGGTCAAACCAGGACACATCTTGTTCGAGCTGAGCGGCATCAAAGAAGACATCGCCAGGAAAGCCGTGGAACTGGCTTCCCACAAACTGCCTGTTGCCGTGAAATTCGTCGCCCGCCAGCCGGAGACCATAGAGGCTTCAGATGAAGATTGAAGAAATGCGCGCCCTGAACACGGAGGAACTGGCCAAGCACCTGGAGCAGGCGCGCCAGGAGCTTTTCAACCTCCGCACACGTCTGGCCACAAAACAGCTTGTCAACCACCGGGAAATACCCAGGGTCAAAAGAAAAATCGCCCGGCTGAACACTATCCTGCGGGAGAAGCAACTGGGTCTTGAGGTTAAACATGGCAACTAAAGCTAAAGTACGGACCGGGCAGGTGGTCAGCAACAAGATGCAGAAGACTGTTGTGGTAGCAGTAAGTGCTATAAAGCACCACCCCCTGTACGGCAAGACCATCCGCCGCACGATCAAGTACAAAGCGCACTGCGAGGACAATTCCTGCGGTGTCGGCGATACGGTGAGAATTATTGAGACTCGCCCGCTTTCCAGAGAAAAACGATGGCGTGTCGACAAGGTCATAGCCAAGAAAGAAACAGCCTAGAGAGGCCCGTGAAGCTGAACGGTGATAGCCATGATTCAAACATATTCCAGACTCAAAGTGGCCGACAATAGCGGCGCACGGCAAATAATGTGCGTCAACATCCCCGGCGGCAGTAGGCGCCGCTACGCCTATCTCGGTGACGTGATTGTAGCCAGCGTCAAACGGGCCATACCCGAAGGAACGGTCAAAAAAGGCGATATGGTCCACGCCGTCATCGTCCGGACGGTGCATCCGTATCAGCGCAGTGATGGGTCTTACATCCGGTTTGACGACAACGCTGCAGTCATCATCGATGAGAAGAGCAACCCCAAGGGAACACGTATCTTCGGGCCGGTGGCCCGCGAGCTCAGGGATAAGAACTTCATGAAAATCGTTTCCCTGGCCCCGGAGGTCCTCTAAACGATGAAAATCAGGAAGGAAGATAACGTACTTGTCATCGCCGGCAAGGACCGGGGCAAGAAAGGCAAAGTCCGCAAGGCGTTGCCCAGAGAAGACCGCGTCATCGTCGAGGGCCTCAACATGATTAAGAAGCACTCCCGCGCCCGCGGCGTCGCCCGCCAGGCCGGAATCATCGAGCGTGAGGCCCCCATCCATGTTTCCAACGTGATGATTATCTGCGATAAGTGCAACAGACCGGTACGTATTGGCTACCGCATCCTCGAGGATGGCAGAAAGGTGCGTGTCTGCCGCAACTGTAAAGAAGTGCTGGGTAGTAAATAAAAAATGGTTCGATTACAGGAAAAGTACTACAAAGAAGTTGTCCCAAAGCTGATGCCCGAGTTCGGGTATCGCAACGTCATGGAAGCCCCAAGGGTAGAGATGGTGGTCTTCAACATTGGCCTCGGCGAGGCCACTCAGAATCAAAAGGCACTCGAGTCAGCGGAAAGAGACCTGGCCGCCATCACTGGCCAGCATCCCGTCATTACCCGTGCCAAAAGGTCAATCGCCGCTTTCAAGATAAGAGCTGGAATGCCAATTGGCATGAGGGTCACTCTGCGTGGCCGGCGGATGTGGGAGTTTTTGGACAAGTTGATGAATGCTGTCCTGCCGCGCATCCGTGATTTCCAGGGTGTCCCGAGAAACGCTTTTGATGGGCGCGGCAATTACACGCTTGGCCTTAAGGAACAGACCATCTTCCCTGAAATCGAATATGACAAAATTGACAAAGTGAGAGGACTTGAAATAACCATTGTCACCACAGCTAAGACCGACGGCGAGGGACGGCGCCTACTGGAGCTTCTCGGCATGCCGTTCCGTCAGGAATAGGGAGTATTTGAAACATGGCTAAGGTATCCGAAATCGTCAAGTCCCAGCGGCCGCCGAAATACCCGGTACAGAAGCGCAACCGCTGCAAGCTTTGCGGCCGGCCCCGTGGCTATATCCGCAAGTTCGCCCTTTGCCGCATCTGCTTCCGCCGCCTTGCGGTAACTGGCGAAATCCCGGGTGTGCGCAAATCAAGCTGGTAGTTGAGGTAGACTTATGAATGTCAGTGACCCCATTGCCGATATGTTGACACGAATCCGCAACGCCGTTATTGCGCGACATGATCAGGTCCTGGTGCCGGCATCCAAGACCAAGATCGCCATCGCCAAGGTGCTGAAGGAAGAGGGTTTCATCAAAGATTACAGCGTTGTCCGCGGCAAACCGGAGCGTGTCATTAAGATATCGCTCAAATACGTTGATCGCACACCGGCGCTGATGGGGCTTGAAAGAGTCAGCAGACCCGGCCTGCGCGTCTACGTCGGCAAGGGTGAAATCCCACGCGTGTACGGCGGGCTCGGAATAAGCATTCTTTCCACCTCGAAAGGTATTATGACAGGAAAAGAGTCGTGGAAAAAGGGTCTTGGTGGAGAACTTCTCTGCTACGTATGGTAATTGAGTTGTCTGGAGTTTTGTGATGTCTCGTATCGGTAAACAGCCAATCGCCGTGCCCCAGGGTGTCCAGGTAGAAATCAAGGGCAACGAGGTGACGGTTAAAGGTCCCAAGGGCGAACTGAAGCGCACCGTACACCCTGATATGACGGTGGCCTTTAAAGATAATAGCATTATCGTTTCCAGGCCCAGCGACAGAAAAGACCACAAAGCTCTGCACGGGCTCACCCGGACTCTGTTGTCTAATATGGTGAATGGCGTCACCAAGGGCTATGAAAGAACTCTGGAAATCATGGGGGTCGGCTACCGTGCACAGAAAGCCGGTGACAAGATAACCCTCCAGGTCGGATTCAGCCACCCTGTGGAGATTACACCACCGCCAGGTATAACCCTGGCACTCGACGGCCAGACCAAGATCAAAGTCAGCGGCATTGACAAAGAAGCGCTGGGTCAGTTTACCGCTGACCTCCGCGCCATATACCCACCGGACAGCTACAAAGGCAAAGGCATCAAATACGCCGATGAGAAACTGCGCCTGAAGCCAGGCAAGGCCGGCAAAGCAACAACAGCTACGAAGAAATAGGTGACAAATGGCCAAGGTAAACAGCAAACTGGCTCGTGAACGAAGACACCGGCGCGTCCGCGCCAAGGTCAGCGGCACACCATCACGTATGCGCCTCAGCGTCTTTCGCAGTTTAAGCCATATATATGCGCAGGTCATCGATGATACCGCGGGCAAGACGCTGGTCTCTGCCAGTACGCTCGAGGCTGATATCGATAAAGCAGCTGATAAGAGCAAGACCGAGCAGGCCAAGCTCGTTGGCAAGCTTATCGCCCGTAGGGCGATTGACAAGGGTATCAATCAGGTCGTCTTCGACCGCGGCGGCTACCAGTACCACGGCCGCATCAAGGCTCTGGCTGAGGCCGCCCGCGAAGCCGGTCTTAAGTTCTGAGGTCTGCTTCCATGAAAGCTATCACCAAACTGGTAAAGACGCTCCCGAAGATTGACTCTGCCGAAATGAGCCTGAACGAAAGGCTGGTGGCAGTTGACCGTGTCGCTAAAGTAGTCAAAGGCGGCAAACGGCTTGCCTTCCGCGCCCTGGTTGTTGTCGGCGATGGCCAGGGACATGTCGGCGCAGGACTCGACACGGCGCGCGAGGTACCTGAGGCCATCCGCAAGGCTGGCGTCGCGGCGCGCAAGTCACTGATTAAAGTACCCATGAAAGGCGGGTCCATCCCACACGAAGTACTGGCCAAGTACGAAGCGGCTAAGATTCTGCTCAAACCAGCCGCACCCGGTACAGGTATCCTGGCTGCTGGCGGCGTCCGTGCTGTTATCGAGTCCGCTGGCATTAAAGATATCCTTACCAAGTCCCTCGGTAGTTCCAATCAGATAAATGTCGTCAGAGCCACACTCATGGCTCTGGCCAGCTTGAGACAGCCGGAGGAAGCACTTGCTCTGCGAAAGGGAGATGGGGCCACCACACCCCCAGCGGAGGCGGTCAATGGCTAAACTGCGCATTACCTGGATTAAAAGCGCCAATGGCTACCGCGAGTACCAGAAGAAGACCATCAAATCGCTTGGCCTCCGACGGCTTAATGATACGGTCGAGCACGATGACTCGGCCACCATCCGCGGCATGATTGCCAAGGTCAACCACCTGCTGAAGGTAGAAGTGATTTAGAAATGAGACAACATGACTTGAAACCGGCTCCCGGCAGCAAGCACGCCAAAAAACGCGTCGGCCGCGGCGATGCCAGCGGGCACGGCTCTTTCTGCGGCCGCGGCCTCAAAGGCCAGAAGTCCCGCTCCGGCCCCGACATCCCCCGCGGATTCGAAGGCGGCCAGCTACCTATTATCAAGAGGCTGCCACAGAAGCGCGGCTTTACCAACCCCTTTAAGACCGAATACGCCATCGTTAACGTTGGCCAGCTCAAGGTATTTCCTGGCGGGACCGAAGTGACGATTGAAGCACTGGCCAAAGCCAGGCTTATCGATTCTACCAGGATGCCGGTCAAGCTCCTCGCCGATGGTGACATCAAACAGCCTCTCACGGTCAGGATCAACAAGTGCTCGGCCTCAGCCAGAGCCAAGATTGAAGCCGCCGGCGGCAAGATAGAGGAAATCTAGGCATGCAACAGGTAGAGTCCAGGCCACGTCTCCTGCAGGCAATGATTGACGCCTTCGCTCTGCCTGACCTAAGACGCCGGCTCATTTTCACCCTCGGCATCCTGTTAGTGTTCCGCTTCATCGCCCATGTCCCGATGCCCGGGGTTAACGCGGCGGCGCTGGCCGACCTGTTCAGCAAGAACCAGCTCCTCGGGATGATTGACTTTTTCAGCGGCGGCGCCATGAGAAACTTCAGCGTAGCCGCAATGGGTGTCTATCCCTACATTACTTCGTCCATCATCATGCAGTTGCT
>DAOUCU010000043.1:0-3715 GCA_034431935.1 Dehalococcoidia bacterium
CTCTCCGTCCTGGAGCGGGCGGCCGAGGAGGCCGACTTCCAGACACGCATGGCGGAAGACCCATCGGAGGCCCTGGCGGAGTACTACACGCTAACGCCTGAAGAAAAAGCAGCCCTGGCAAGCGGAGATATCCGAAAGATAGAAAGCTGGGTAGGAAAGCTTGATCCCAGGCTGGCATCCTGGCTCTGGGCGCGTCTCGGACAGGAAAAATGGTGAGGGCACCTGCGCGTTCGTACCATAAACTGAATACTCAAGGGGATTAGTGGCAATGAATGCTAAAGAAGGTCGGCCACAGGTGATGATAGACCCCTCAATCGCGGAACTTGCCAAAAAAACCTGTCCCGATTGTCTCCCGCCAGCCGAAATTGCCCGCAAGGCTGAGGTAGTCGGCGTCAACAAGGCCAATTTAAACCCTTTAAACAGCGTGCTACTCGGCATCCTCGCCGGTGCTTTCATCGGCCTCGGCGCCATGTTATGCACCCTGGTCACGACCCAGTCGGGGCTGGGGTTCGGACTTAACAAGCTGGTGGGGGGCATCGTCTTCTGTCTCGGACTCATCCTCGTGGTCGTGGCTGGAGCCGAGCTTTTCACCGGCAACACCCTGCTTGTCATGGGCTGGTTCAGCGGCCAGATAAGCGCCGGCAGTGTTTTCAAAAACTGGGCTATCGTCTATTTCGCCAACCTCGTTGGAGCAATTGGTCTGGTGGCTATTGTCTATGTTAGCCAGCAGTGGAGCCTTAGCGGCAGCCTGGTCGGTGCCAACGCGGTGGCGATTGCCAACGCCAAGGTCAATATTGCTTTCTGGCCGGCCCTGGCACGGGGTATTCTTTGCAACGCCCTTGTCTGCCTCGCCATCTGGATGTGCTTCAGCGGAAAGACGGTTATTGACAAGATTCCGGCCATTATCTTCCCCATAACCGCATTCGTCGCTGCCGGCTTCGAGCACTCAATCGCCAACATGTACTTCATTCCCATGGGCATTCTGCTCGCCCAGGAACCGTCGGTCCTCCAGGCGGCTAACCTGACAGCAAGCGGCGTCGCCAACCTGAACCTGACCGGCTTCATCACCAATCTTGTGCCGGTCACGATTGGAAACATCATCGGTGGCAGCATCATGGTCGGAGCAATTTACTGGGTAACCTATCTTCGCCAGGATAATGCCAGCTTTAGCCTGGCACTCCAGCGAGGGCTGATGACGCTGACACCGTGGCGCCGGACGACACAGCCAGCCACATCTTCAGCACCGGCCGCACCAGCGCTTCAACCAATGCCGTCTCCGACACCAATTACCGCCGCGGCTGAGCCGGTCACCGCAAGCACTCGGAAAGGTCTGCCGGAGCTCCTGGCCACCGCCGTCCTCGCCCGCACCGTGGGCGACAACTCATTTTTCGAAAAGCTGGCTAAGTCGCCCGAAACCGTCCTGAAGGACTACAGCCTCGCTGAGGAAGAAAAGGCGGCGCTCTCATCAGGCGATATAAGCTGGCTAGAAAAAAGCATTGCTTCCCTGTCCAACCCGCTGACGACCTACGCCGTTTTGAAGAAGTATTCGAGCGGGATTCCAGCCAAGAACTAGCCCGAGGGCATCCGGGGTGGGACACACCAGCCTCACCCCGGATTCCTCACATCCATTCGCAACGACCCAGTCCTCCGCCAGAGCGACACTGTGTTGACACCCCCCCACCCATCTTGTTACACTACCTCGCTATACTAGGTATGACGACGGCGCAAAGCATCAAGTCAGCCGCCACTACCTCGTAACGCGATACGCGTGGTAAAATGGGTCAGTCTTGTGAGATCACCGCAAGCGCAGGCAACGACATGGCACCAGAGGAGACCGGAAACAAGAACGGAACCATTGTCGCCGGCAGGGACCTTTCGCTAAGCTTCGGCGGCATTAAGGCTCTCTCCAACGTCGATTTTCAGGTCAGGCGCGGGGAAATAGTCTCCATCATCGGTCCCAACGGCGCCGGTAAGACCTGCCTGGTCAACTGCATCACCGGCTATTACCGGCCGCAAAAAGGGACTATCACCTACGACGGCCGCGATATTACCGGCCTCCCCTCATACCGCATCGCCCGGCTCGGCATCAGCCGCACCTTCCAGAACCCATCGCTTTATCCACATATGACAGCGTTTGACAACTTAATGCTGGCCCGTTATATGCACACCAGGACAACCCTGCTGGAGGCGATGCTCTTCTTTGGCCGGAGCCGCCGTGAGGAAATTGAAGGCCGGAGCTTTGTCGAAAGCATAATTAGCTTTGCCAGAATTCCGGACCTGCGCAACCGTACCGTAGCCACCATGTCCTATGGTCAACGCAAGCTGGTGGAAATTGCCCGCGCTCTGGCTATGGAGCCCAGGATTATTTTTCTCGACGAGCCGATGTCCGGCCTTGATGAGGTAATGAAGGAACTTGTTGCCGAGCTGATTATCAGCATCCGCAATCAAGGCATCACCGTGGTACTCGTCGAGCACGACATGCAGGTTGTGATGGGGCTGTCCAATTCGGTAATCGTCCTTGACTTCGGACAAAAAATCGCTGAAGGCTCACCTGACGATGTCTGCCGCAACAGCCAGGTAACAGCAGCTTACATCGGCGGGGTTGTTGCGGACAGGTCATGTTAACCAACAACTTTAAACCCCAGATGTTTTACTTGACAGGACCTGAAGCCAGGCACCTGTCCCGGATTTCAAGTAGATGACGACCCTGCTCCAATTGACACTCTCCGGCATCCTGGTCGGCTGTGTTTTCGGGCTGATAGCGATGGGCTTCGTCATCACCTACCGCAGTGCCCACGTCTTCAATATGGCCTACGGCCAGTTCGCTATGGTCGGCGCCTACATGGCCTGGACATTCCTCGGCTCCCCTGACTCACCACGGTTCCCGCTGTGGCTGGGTATCATTATGACGGTGCTTTTCGCCATCGCTTTCGGCCTTTTCGTGGAGCGGGCGTTCTTCCGCCGCATGATTGGTCGGCCGCTATTCGTACCTTTTATGCTCACCCTCGGGCTCCTGGCCGTTATCAACTCCATCGTCTTGCTGGTCTGGGGACCGGCGCCGCTGGCCCTGGCCCAGACCTTCCCCAAAGGCCCGGTCGGAGTCGGTGAAATCACCCTGCCGCAGGAATACCTCTGGAGCTTTGGTGTAGCTATGGCGGCACTTATCGCCTTCGTCTTTTTCTTCCGCAATACTAGGTTGGGACTGGCCATCCGGGCGGCCTACGACAACCAGATCGCAGCCCGCTGTCTCGGCGTGAGCGCCCGCCTGAACTCGCAGATTGCCTGGGTTATCAGTTCCCTCCTGGCAACCATCGGCGGCATCCTCATAGCTTCGGTACAGGGGGTAAGCCCCCTGCTGGGCGAACTGGCGATGTCAGTCCTGGCAGTAACGATGCTGGGAGGTCTGGACTCCTTGGTGGGATGTATTGCCGGCGGTCTGGTCCTGGCCATCGGCGGCAATTTAGCCAGCTACTATCTGAACACGTACATCCAGGGCATCAGCGAGGTCTTCGGCGTCCTCCTGATACTGATGGTCCTTCTAATAAGGCCGGCCGGACTCTTCGGCAGTAAATCGATTGATAGGGTCTAAGACAATGAGGACGCGCGGTAAAATCAAACGGGACTACGGACGCGAACTGGCCGTCATCCGCACCAGAACCCACTGGTTCATCCTGGGCGTTTTTCTCATCTTCCTCGGCATTTTACCGACCATCCT
>DAOUCU010000044.1:0-1651 GCA_034431935.1 Dehalococcoidia bacterium
ATCTACAGATACAAGGCCGGCCGAAGACCGTACCAGTCAGGCGGATATATCGCGACCTTCACACCGGCTAGAAGGACGCAGAAAGTTCAGTAATTCAGCGTCCATTGGCACAGAAGCGGAAACCCGGAAGCCAGTAATGGACCAACCCATCATATCGAACCTTGCCAAGATCAGTGAGAGATGGACAGCCAGGATTGTCGACTGGTTCGGTGGCGGACGCACGGCAGTCACTATCGGCATCCTGCTGTTTGCCGGACTTGCCCTGCGTACCTTCGACATTGGCAGGGCTTCCCTCTGGGAGGACGAGGCCCATACGTTGTACGCTGCAAGCCAGGGCATCGGATCGGCAGTTAAGTTTTCGGTCCTCGGTCATCACCCGCCACTATATTTCCTGTTTATGCTTCCATGGATTACCATCTTCGGCACATCCGAGGTCGCGCTCCGTTTGCCTTCAGTTATTTTCGGTCTGGGTACAATCGCAGCGACATTTGGGTTAGCCAGAGCCCTATTTGACCGCAACACGGGACTTACCGCCGCTCTGCTTGCGGCGCTTTCTGAGTTTCTTATCCGCTATTCCCAGGAAGCCCGACCATATTCGATGGTGCTGTTTTTATCACTCATCTCACTTTTTTTCTTCGTAAGAGCCATCCAGACCAATGGCGTGCGCTTCTATGCATATCTCTTTGTTACTAACGTACTCATTACCTATACAGACGTGCCGGCGTTAGCGCTTGTGGGCATACAAGTACTGTTCAGCCTGATATTCTGGAGAAGGCATGCGCCGCAAAACCGCCGGCTCATGGCGGTACACGCGGCCACAGCCGTCTCGGCCATACCGCTGGTGTTGCTTCTGAAATCAATCGCGGTCGGCATACTCTCTACAGGCTCATCGTGGATACGTCCGCCAACACCCGATATCGTTCGTTTGACTTTCGTTGATTTCGCTGGCAGCGCTCCAGTGCTTTGGCTGTTCATAACCTGTCTGGTCGCCGGAGCCATCGCCTACCTAATCAGACAGATGCGCCGGCGGAATAGTGCAGAGCCAGCCGGATATCGTGAGGAAAGTCATAGAGGTGCCGGCGCGCACACTAGCATCCGGCCCGATGAGAAGGTCACGCTCCTGGCTATGTGGTTCCTTTTGCCCTTCACGGTGATACTGGGCTTCTCGCTCGCTTCGGGAATATCAATGTACGAAACGCGCTATCTTATCAGCTCGTCTGGTGCCCTAACTGTGCTGGTCGCAGCCGCCATTAACAGTCTCAGAGTGCGTTGGCTCGTTATTGGTGCCGTCATCTTGACAGTAGCCATGATGGCATTGAACTTGCCGCAGGTATACCAGCAGAGCAAGGGACAAGACTTCAAACTGGCCGCACAGATTATCGAAGCAAACTCACAAGTAAATGATGCGATTGTTATTGCCACCCTCTTCTGGGACTACCCGTTCGAGTACTACTTTAAGGGAAACCATGACAGGTATAAATTAGCACTGGGCTCCGGTACCAGTGTTTCGGACGCTGCGGCTGCATGGAACAAGTTCGAATCAAGTCTTAATCCCGATGGCAGGGCCATCTGGGTCCTTATTAGAGACGAGCAGGCCTGGCGCGACTCCCTGCTGAGCTATCTGCTTGAGCGCTATGGCAACAGAGTGATC
>DAOUCU010000045.1:0-15157 GCA_034431935.1 Dehalococcoidia bacterium
CAGGGAGCGGACTCTTCGCCATGCAGGGCACGAATCAAGGAGCGCTCCTGGGGTTTAGTGTTGGTGGAGTACGAGGCCCTGAAAGGTATCCCGGCCTGCCCACTATCGAAGAGGCTCGGAGGGGTGCGGTTCAAGCTCTGGGTGTCGGGTTAATAATTGGCGGAGGGGTGCTACTTGTTACAACTGGTGGTGTAATAGCAGCTAATCCTATCTTAATCCTGCATGAAATAGCAGTCCTCCAGGCTGCGGCTACAGGTGGTGGAGCAATTGGCGTGGGTTCATGCATGATTACTAATGCGGGGTGGGAAAGCATGGCGAACTTCCTAGACAGTTACAGGACGTTTTTTGGCTTTTAGGAATAGTACAGGTGTTTAGGCTGATAGCTCTGATGGTAGTTGGTGCTTCATTCACACTTGGCGCGTGCTTGAATGTCTTTTTAGGGCACAGGGAAATGGTACGCAAGTATGCGGGCAGTTCCACATTTGTATTCTGGACAGTTTTTCTTGTTTCTTCCATAACCTTAGTAGGCAGTATAGGATTTCTTACTATGACGTATGGTGTACGTGCCACAGGACTATTCACGTTACTAACAGCGTTGTATACGACCGTCTTGTGGTTATGGGGGCATCATATTTCGGCCGACCATAGCCAGGAACCACGTTCATCACGAGGGAAGTTATCTGCTGTACTATGGCTAATTGTCTCCATCGTAGGCTTATTCCTTCTCTGGACCGGTGTGGCGGCTGGAGCAGGGGACTATCTGCCAAAATGGAGTGACCTACTTTTCATATTATCTATGATCGGGCTCGTTGGTTGCCTGCATGAGTTTTTTGTCCGCAGGGAACGGACACGAATTGCATCGGGGTTCTGGAGAATTCTAATAGTATCATCTATCGCTATGGCAGTGGCTATAGTATGGGGTGTAGTTGGTTCTCTTATGGGCTAACTGACGTCAGGAGCTAATGCGATCGTGATAAACAGCGGCACCAGCTACACCTACGATGCCAAGGGCAGCATGAGCGTCCGGGGCAGCCATTTAGCCACGCTGGCATAGCCAGCTCCCTCACCATGTGAGACAATCTAAATACAGCGGATAGTTGCTGACTAAAAGTTAGGGTTGAATGCCAGCGTAAGAGCTCTGCCTATGGTAACCCCGGCTCACCCGGGGAGGTCCGAGCTGCTACGGTATGCTAAATACCAGGCGGAAGGTTCTGCGTATTGTACAGTACCGCCCACCATTTTCATAAATATCCTCAAAAACGACAGGTGTTCTTTATCACGAATTAATAACCCACCGCTCCATCAGTTCGTTACATATTCTGAGCACCGCATCACAAATTGCCCACTCCGTGGGTAATTGAGTTGAAATGCACTTTGCAACATAACACAACATAGTAAATTCCACATTGTCCTCGTAGGGTGATCTAGAGTACTAGTCGAGTAGCGTTTAATCGCTGTCGACGAAGGGGGGCAAAATTTGACTATGGATATACGTAAGACACTAAACAAGAAACCAATCACCAGGCGTGATTTCCTGGCCGCCGGGGCTATGATTACGGCAACTGGTGCGCTGAGCGCGTGTCTTCCAAAAACGGTAACCGAAACAGAAACGGAAACGTGCACTTTAGTACCGAAAACATCAGAATCAGCGACACCGGCCGCAGAAATGAAATATGCCGTAGTGTCCCCCGTCGGCAGGCAGACTATTCCGATGATAACCCAGGCTCCTCGCCTGGATACTCTGGCTGGAAAGACGATTGCCGTTGTGGGCGGAAGCTTTATGGCATCCGTAACACATCCCGAAATCAAGAGGCTGATCCTGGAGAACTACCCTACGGCAAAGGTCATTTTACTGGATGAAATAGGATCGGCCGGCCAATATCCCGGCCCCGGGGGTACCAGCAAGTCTAAAGACGATTTCCAGAAGAAGCTCAAAGAAATGGGCGTGCAAGCCGTAATATCTGGGAACGGGGGCTGAGGAGTATGTACCCCCCGTGAGGCGGGTTCGAGTATAGCTGCCGAGTACATAGGCATTCCCGCGGTGACAATCGCTGCTACCAGTTTTGTGGCGCAAGTCTATTCTACAGGCGTCAATAATGGCGTGCCGGTGCTGCGAGCCGCCGCGTACCCCGGCGCATTTTCGGCCGACACACGAGAGGAACTGATCAGGAACACCAGAGAGGTCCTTTGGCCTCAGATCGTTGATGCTTTGACGAAACCAATCACAGACGCGGAAATAGCAGAACATCGTAAAGCGACGGCTAAGGAAGCCAGAGATATTGTGTTCACGGGTACTATCGGGGAAGTCAACAAGTATTTCACGGAGACGCGCTGGTCCGATGGGCTACCTGTAGTCCCACCCACTACAGACAAGGTTGAGGAGTTTCTGAAGTACACTGACCTGACCTGGGATGAGACCTTATGTATCCTTCCAATAGCATATCGGGCTACAACGGTCTGGCAGGTTGCCGTCAATGGGGTGATGGCAGGATGCCCGCCTGAGTACATGCCATTGCTGATCGCGTATACAAAAGCGCTAACTGATCCAAACTATCAGCACATTTTGGGTAGCACCCACTCATGGACTCCCTATTGCTGGGTCAATGGACCCGTTGCAAGGCAACTGGGTATTGACTCTCAGCAGGGGCTGATTACGGAGCCACGAAACGCTGTTTTGGGCCGATTTCTTAGTCTGACAATGATGAATCTGTCTGGATATTACATAAAACAGGACAGGATGGGGACATTTGGTTATCCCATGTCCTGGTGTATGGCTGAGGATGAAAAGACTTGTCTCAAGATTGGCTGGACGCCCTACCACGTTCAACGGGGATTTGACCTGAACCAGAGCACTCTAACCGCGGCTTCTGCCTTAATGTGGGGCAATAACCTCACCCCGGCAACGCCCAACCCTGAGAAGATTATGCAGCTTATGGCCTGGGAAGCAGTAGAGAAACAGCAATTCGCCACCGGTAGTGGCAACGCCTTCACATTTCGGACTATTCTGGTCACCGAGTCCGTCGCCCGCAATCTTGCTCTTGGTTATTCAACCAAGGAAAAGTTAGAAAGGGCGCTGATTGCGACAGCGAGGAGAACTGCATACGAAAGGGCATTTGCCAACTACTGGGCTAACCCCGGTAGCGCCTATAATCCCGCCAGATACACTCTAGAACAACACATCCAGACGATTATAAAAGACGAGAACGGAGAGCTGACAGAAATGCCACCGTGGTTCCCCAAGGTTCCGGGGATGGAGAGAATTTACACCGTCCCCGTTATGAAGGCAGGCAGGACTGCGATTCTAGTAGCCGGGGACCCGGATAGAAACAAGGTGCAGTGCATGCCCGGCAGCAGTTACGTCACTGTAGAAATAAAACTACCAGCAAACTGGGACGAGTTGATGGCGAAGCTTGGCTATCGCCCACTTAAAGAGTTCTTCCTAAAATGATGTTATGTATCCGGTTTTTGACTACCGTCCTGATTGTCACCAGCCAGAGCCTCTAACGCAAGTGGAAGCGGCCCTGCCCCTAGCACAAATCCGATACATATGCGGCAGGTCAAAGCTCCGGCGGTTTGACTCCCTTGAACACACCCCTCCCCCGCAGGATGACGACGGCCACGGCAACCAGTAGAAGATTTCGGCCGGCGAGCATGACTACCGGTACGGTATCGCCGAGCTCGAACTCGATATAGTGATAGGGAAAGACGTACTGGGTGAGTGCGGCGGCCGCCGCAAACAGGGGCCATGCGATATACCGACTCTGCCCACCGAGCAGGGGCAGTAACGGACACAACCATATCAGGTATTGCGCCGAGAAGACTTTGTTGGTCAGCATGAAGACAAGTACCGTCAGGGAAGCGAACTGAAGCAATAGCCGCGCCTCACAATGCGGTCCGGCAGTACCCCTTCCCAACCCTCCCTTCACCCCCCCCACCACCAGCCAGCCAAACCAGCCGTAAACTGCGGCAAGAAACCCCAGCACGAAATAGAACGATAATCCTCCGAGTATGTCGGCCAGCGGAGAAGTAATGTTCCAAGAACCAAAGGTAAGACTCCCCTCGACCCTGGTCCATCCCAGGGACTGGGCCACCAGAAGCACCGTCCCGTAAGTGCTTTCGGAGTGGAGCCCCCGCTCCATGTGATAAGTCAGCGAATGCCAGAAGCCTCCGGCATCAATTACCAGCCACGGGACGACGACCACAAAGAGCACGCCCAGAAAGCAGACAATGCCTTTGGCAAGCCGGCGATATTCTCCATTCATCACGTTGTAAATGAAAAACAACGGCACCAGCACTACCGGATACAGCTTGGCGGTGACGCCGAGGGCAATCAGCGCCCAGGCGGCACCGGTCCTCCTGCTGATAAAAGCCCAGAGCGCCGCCAGCGACAGCATGGCCGGCAGTATATCGTAACGGCATACCACCAGAGGTCCCACAGCCAGGAGCACTACCGTGTATGCCGCCAGAGAACCCCGCACAGGCATATTCAAACGTGAGGCGAGCGAGGCTATCAGGAGCAATACCATCAGGTCAAACAGCAATAACTCACCGGCGAAAGCGAAAGCATACGCCGCCGGAGTCCGGAAAAGCAGTGCCGGCACAAGGAAACTCAAGAGCGCCAGCGGAGGGTATTCACAGGCAAAGTCCCGGTACGGCAAGCGGCCGTCAAGCATCTGCAGGGCAAAATTGCGCTCAAGCTCACCCGCGGCCGGGTAGAAAAGCTGGGCCATCACTGCGAAGAAGCAAAGGAAGATGGCCAGATGTGCCACCCCGAAGATAATCAGCATTCTCCGGTGGTTATCGCGCGCTATCTGCAAAATGTTCGCTCCAAAGTTTCGTCACCGAACCAGGCGACTATATTCGACACGGCTCGGCCGGGGAAAACCGGCCCGCTACACAACCTGCCAGCCCGACATCGGCGATAGAACAACAAAAACCGCCACATGTGCTATCAGGTAAACCACAACCACTGCTATGGCCGCACGTCCGGCGCCGCTATCTCGCCTCGTCCGCCAAATACCAACAAGCCGGGAGAGCCCCAGTCCCAGGGCAATACAGACAGCCCCGACCGCAGGGTAGAAATAGAACACGAAGCTTATTCTATCGGTGAGAATACTCAGCGGTATCCACACCAGGTAGGTGCCGGCGAACCAGACGATACTGAACAGCGCCGCATGGCAGTGTCTGGTTGCCCTGAACACCATGTAGACCATGCCGGGGATGATAAACGCCCATACCGTGAAACTGATCGCCCCGGTGTAGTGCGGCTCGTACCAGTAGGGCATCGCCAGGGGACGCAGTACCCAGTCCCAGGGGCGGCTCAGACTCGGGTGTTCAGTACCGGAAAAGGTCAGGGTACTGCTGAGGCTCAGCATGGTCTTCATGCTGTAAATGGGGTCAACGAGATGCCCGGATACTATGAAGTCGAATAGCGGCAGTAGCACGAGAATGGAAACGGGCACCAGGAACATCGAGCTGATGAAGTGCCACGGGCGGCCGCGGCCGGCCAAAAGCCAGTGCACGCCTATGGCAAGAAGCGCCAGAGCGCCGGTCAGCTTGGCCAGTGTGCTGAGGCCCACGCACACTGCGGCCAGCGGAAAATCTCCCCTGAGATAAAGCCAGAAGGCGGCCAGCATGAACGTCACACAATACACATCCAGCATGGCTATGCTTGCCTGAACGAACGTGAGGTTCTCCAGTGAAAGCAAGAAGACTGCCAGTAACGTCCCCGCCCGCGGCATGGCCAAACGCCGGCAGATGAGATAGAAAAAGATGATACCGAGGGCACCAAAAAGCACCGAGAAGAACCGCCAGCCTATAGGGTTATCGCCAAAGATGAGAATGCCGGACGCTATGATCAGTTTACCCAGAGGCGGATGCTCCGAACGAGTGGTGCCATTTCCATCAAGGATAGATCTGGCGTCAGGAACGTAATATTGCTCGTCGAACATGGGCACATCGGGACGCAGGATAACGGCGAAGTGCGTGGCCAGCACAATTATCACCAGCAGGCACAGCCAGATGTGCTCCCAGCCGGCCAGCCGCCTTATCGGTCGGGCTATTTCCATGTCCACCGGAGGTTTACCAGATAATTCCAGATAACCGCCAGCGCTATTCCGACAAGATTAGAAATCAGATAGTGCACACCCAGCAAGTAAGTAAGCGCCAGGAGCGTGCCCATATTGATCCCCAGACCGGCTAGACTGACAGAGTTGAATTTACCCAGCCGCATAAAAAAGGCCCGGATCCCCCGGACACGGCGGTCCCTAAAGGTGAGATAGTCATTAAGCGTAAAGTTGGAGATAATAGAAGTCTCAATGCTGATAGCTGAGGCCAGCGGCAAGGGCAACCCGGCGAATTGCTTAAGCAACCAGAGCAATCCTTCGTTGACCACCACCCCGCTGGCGCCGACCAGACAGAACTTAAGGAACCTCAGCAGTTCCCCGGTCCGGCTCATCAAACTCCAAATGTGTTTAAGATAGTCTATCTGCTGGCTCAGGCGCAGTTTGCTTTCGCCGGCACTTCTGGTCCTGAAGATATAGGGCACTTCCACTACGTTGTCCCATTTACCGACCACAAGTACCTCAAGTAATATCTTAAAACCTACCGGACTTAGATTGGCGCCGGCCAGGACCGGCCTCTTAAGGGCAAAACACCCGGACGCCACGTCGTTGACCCGCCTCGTCGTTGGTAAAAACAGGTGCGCCAGGACTATGGCGCCTTTTGAAATTACCCGCCGGAGCCATCCCCAGCCATAACAGCCCCCTCCCTTCACATACCGACTTGCAACAGCGATATCAGCCCCGCCGTCTATCGCTTTAAGCAGACCGGGGACAATCTCGGGTGGATGCTGAAGGTCGGCATCCATCACCACCACAATCTTGCTGTTCGTTCGCCTGATTCCTTCAAGCACCGCCGAGGCCAGTCCTCTTTCACTCCGGCGCACAATCACCCTTACCGGATATGCGGCGGACAAGACCGAAATCGCCTCGGCAGTGCCATCGCGGCTATTATCATCAACGAAAACAGTTTCACAGTCATAGCCGGAAAGAGCGCCGTGCAGTCTCTGGACCAGCGGGACGATATTGTCCCTCTCGTTGTAGGTGGGAATAATTATTGATACAGTCTTTTCCACGGGCGCCGTCCGGCCCATTATATCGCAAACCCTGCGGCTGAATGACCCGCCTAAACAGTTCAGGAATTATCAATAAACGGGATAATTATGAGAAATTGTCAATCAGGGCCAAGCCGCAGATGCGCACAAATCAGAGAAACCGCCAGGCCAAATCCGGCTTCGAGTTGACTGGAGGCACGATTAGGTATAGTCTGCTGCAATAACCAATCCCATCGGCGCCGTGGCATCGCCGGCAGGGTACATGAATAGTATCGAGTTAAGCGTAGAGGAAATCCCCCTCGGTTCGACGCGGCTCAAGGAGTTCGTCCGGTTCCCGTGGAAGCTGTACCGCGGCGACCCGTGCTGGACGCCACCGCTAAATGCCGATTATCTGGGAAACCGGCTTCTCGGGTTTAAGGGCTTGCTCACCCCACAACATCCCTACCACCGGCACGCCGAGGTAACCCACTTCATGGCATGGCGGGGGAAAGAGCCGGTCGGCCGGGTCGCCGCCGCCGTCAACCACGAGTTCAACGAATACCACCACACATCGATTGGCTCTTTCGGCCTCTTCGAGGTCGTTGAAGATTACGAAGTGGCCCGGCTACTTCTTGACCGCGTCCGGGACTGGGTCGCCGGCCGCGGTCTGGCCGTGCTCCGTGGGCCCGGCGAGTACTCCAATTCGACCCACGAACGGCAGGGTGTCCTGATTGACGGCTTCGACAAAGCACCGACGGTGGAAACCACCCACAATCCCCCCTATTACGGCGAGTTCCTGGAACGCTATGGCTTCCGTAAGGCCAAGGACTACCTCGGATTCATCGTACATCGCGACTGGGCCAATCTGGCATTGATTAAACGCTTCGGGCGGCTGTCGCCTAAAAGCGGCGTTACTACCAGGCCGCTGGTGATGAAGCGGCTCAGGGAGGAAATCCGGCTGGTGGTCAACATCTACAATGAAGCCTGGGCCCAGAACTGGGGCTTCTTACCGATTTCTGACGAGGAAGGCGACGCTATTGCTGATTCGCTCCGGATGATTCTGGACCCGGATCTGATCCGCTTCGCCTATGTCAACGGCGAACCGGCGGCGGTGATGGGAATCATCCCCGACCCCAACTGGGCTTTGAGGCCCCGGTGGCGGTGGTATGGGGATTCCGATCTGGTCCGCATCGCCCGCATCCTGTTGATGAGACGAAGGATACCACGAACCAGGGGCATGTTTTTTGGCATCAGGCCACAGTACCGAAAAGAAAGCATTTCTCCCCTGCTGGCCAATGACATCGCCAGTGTCATTCTGCGCAAAAACTACACGGAATTCGAAGGTTCGCTCGTGCTGGAAGACAACGATGCTATCATCAAAGTAGCCACAACCTTCGGTTGCCAGGTCTACAAGCGCTGGCGTATCTACGACCTGCCGCTTCAATAAACGGCATCAATTCTAAAGAAGCATGCGCTTGGTGTAGTCATCAATTATGTCCACAGCGGCATCGCGCAGTTTCCTGCAGATAACCTTGAGCTCCTGCCGCTCGTGCGGCGAGAGGGCCGAGAGCATCGTCGAAACAGAGTCCCGCTTCGCCGAGCGTTCCAACGCCTGCTTACCTGCTTCTGTCAGCACCAGTTCCATTGCCTTCTCACCCCTTCTGCCCGGAACGCGCCTGAGCAGTCCGTCCTTCTCCATCCTCTTAAGCCTCTCGAAAACGGTGTGTTTTTCGAGCAGAGTCCAGCGGGTTATCTCACCGGCCGTGACCCGTCTCCCGGCAGAAGCGATGGCTGCAATCAGGAAGAGGATGTTGCTCCGCTTGAGACTGACGCCGCATCGTGCCAGCTCCTTCTCCCTGGCTTTCTGCATTGTCTGCCAGACCTGGTGCAGGAGTATCCAGATTTCGAGGTCGTCATCCAGCTTTACCGGGGGCCTGCCCCGGGCCACCGCGTCCGGTTCCTCCACCCTCATTTTCCCATGCCGCACCCGGCTATCAAGGTACCGCTGGAGATGCCCTCGTGTCGTTACCCAGTGCCCGCCGAGCCTCACGGCATGGAGCCTTCCCTTTACCGCCTGTGCCCTCAGAGTAACGGGGGCAATTCCCGATAGCTTCGAGGCCGTTCTCAGATCAATGTATTCATCAACACCATCATCCGATGGCGGTCCGTCAGTATAATGCCGGCCGCTATCCGGGATTCCCGCTTCTCTCACCACACTTACCTTCTCCCCTGTCCACATTCGAGTTTACACGCCCTAGCCGTACCACTCAAATAATAAGCGATTACGCTTATTACATCAATTACTTACAGCGGTCGCTTGCACTTAATCCGGCCCCGCCGGCAGACCCCTCCACACCGACCCCCTGATAGAAGCCATCCAGATACGCAGAGCATTGTAAGTACGTATACGATTGCTCATTGGTATTGACGCTGTCCCTGAACCACTATTAACATGAAGGTGATTAAAGACTTGGAGGTGGTGCCTATGAGTGGTCTAGTCAGTGAGATCAAGTCTTTAGGCCAAGCTCTCAAGTACGAGCCGGCCCCTCTGGTGGAGGCGGGGTGGAATATCATCAAAGACCTCCCCTTAAACCCCCTCAACTCCTTCGAAGGCTTTGACCTGGCCTGCCTCAGCAAACGCATCGAAAGCCCCATGATGTCCTGCCGCATGGAGCATTATTTCACCGATAAGGCAGAGAAAATCAGCCTCGGCTGGTACTTCTACATGCCCAAAGCCCCGCGCATGACCCAGACTTTCGTCATCTGCCCTGCCGATGACTATGACCTGCCTGTTTTTGTTTCCGACCTCGACCAGCGGGCACATGGAGCAAGCCTCATCGTTGACCTCTGGCCGACCCTCGACCTGACTGCAGAAGAATGGTACAAGGAGAAATACTACGACGCAATCACGCCCCTTTACGCCAAATACTGGGACCTCGGACCGCAGAAGATTATCTTCCACCCGGATATGGCCTGGTGGCGGATGCTTTCCAGTGTCTACGAAATAAATATCGAGCTTCCCAACGACCGGATCGAAACGATTGTTTCGGCTTTCTCGGATTACCTGAACTACTACATGGAGCTGTACCGGAAAGCCCAGCCGGTAACCGACAGGGGACTCAAGGAACGCATCGCCAGGACCAAGAAGTTCCAGCGCAAGTGGTTCCGCGACCGAGACCCGGCCAAAGGCGTCATCATCCGGGCGCTGGGGGAAGAAACCGAAAAGAAAATCATGGTCGGCCTGCTGTAGGAGAGAATATTGCCATGAGTACCTTTGTGCCTTTGCCGGTAGTCCATAAGGTTGACCACAATAAATGCACCGGCTGTAACGTCTGCGTTGAGAATTGCCCCCAGGAAATCATGGAGCTGGTCCCGGTCGGCAACAGGAAGAAGGCCCGATGCAAAGACCTAGAGCTTTGCGTCGCCTGCCGGTACTGTGAGAAAATGTGCCCGTATGGGGCCATCAAAGTGGAACTCCCCGGCCACGAGCTCTGGTAAACCTATCATCTATCCTGTGGCGGCTGCGGTACCTCTGGCCGCCACTGTTATTCCTTCCAATAAGCTGCTTGGCTGGGGAGGGGTGGCATGATCAGACTGACCTCGCGTTACGTCGTCGCCGCGGCGGCGGTGGTGGCTGTTTTCTACATGTTCGAAACCCAGATGACAGCGCCGGTCCTGCCGCTTTACTCTGCAAGGGAACTGGGCGCGGCACCGTTCATGGTCGGCATCATCATGGGCGTGTACTCAATCACCAACTGCTTCGGCAACGTCATCTTCGGAAGACTGTCAGACTCGTGGGGACGTCGCCTGCCCCTGACTATCGGATTTCTGGGGACCGGTCTTCTGGTGCTTACTTACAGTCTGGCTACCATTCCGGTACACCTTGTCATTATAAGACTGATCCAGGGTTTCTTTTCTGGTGCCCTGGGCCCATGCACTTCAGCCATTCTGACCGACTTAGCCCCACCCGGACGCCGTGGCGCCTACATGGGCATCTGGAGTACGTCCGTCTCCATCGGTGTGACTATAAGCTCAGCACTGGCCGGAATCCTCTCAACGTCATACGGCTATTTTTCGGTATGGCTCGCCATTGCCTGCGCCTGTGTCCTGGCCACGGTCATCCTGTGGGCGTTCGTCCCTGAGACACACTCCCGCAAGCAAATCAAACCTGAAACTGCAACCACTACCTCTACCCAAAAACCAGACCTCTTAAGCATCCTGAAAAGGAAAAATGTCCTTTTCGCCTGTCTGGGAATCCTCTCACAGTACTGGATGCTCGGGACCATCGTAGTCCTTTTCAGCCTGTACCTGGCCGACCTTAAGACGGCTGGAATTATCAGACCCGACCCCAAGATGGCTCTGGCCATGATGCTGGCACTATACGGCCTGGCTTCGGTCTCTCTCACATACCTGTTCGGCCGTCTTACCGATGTGGTGGGGAGAAAATGGCCACTGACCGCCGCTTTCTTCATGCTCACCGGCGCACCATTACTGGTGTCTAACCCATCGGTCCCGCTAATCGCAATCGCCTGGATAGTCACCTGGTCACTGGCGGCAACGGTCACCTGGCCTTCCCTGCTGGCACTTCTCACCGATGAGCTGGAACGTCACGAGCGCGGTGCCGGCCTCGGTATTTTCATGGTGGCCCTGACCATCGGGACTGGCCTGGGAATGCCGGTGATGGGTGCTTTAGGCAATGCCATCGGCCTTGCCTCCGCCATCAAGCTCGCCGCCGTACTCCCGGCTCTGACTTTCATCCTCTCCTGGTTCATCCGTTCCAAACCTGTCGAGGGCGGCAGGTTCGGCACCAGATTGATAATAATCATGGCAACCATCTTTACCATCTTCATCGCCTTATCGTACCCCCTCACCCGTTTCCTCCAGCCATAGCGGAACGCATGCCGGGCAACGTAAATGTTTCAAAGGCAGCGTTAAACCCGTTTTCCAGGCGCTAATACATGGAACCCGGACACGACCCCGCGTCGGATGCGAAGGCATCACACGGACTTTCCGGCTCACAAAAAAGAAGGGCCAGGCTGGTAGCCTGGCCCTTCCTCGCGCCCGTTACAGCGCTACTTAATCAATGCTACTTATCAATCCACAGAGTCTCGTACTTTAGCTTCTGGGTATAGATGGCGTCCTGGTCCTTCCAGCCCTTGACGTACGACTGCCAGCCGGCCGAATACTTGGTGCTGTTCAGATTGTAAATCCAGGCGTCCTTAATCAGGAGACGCTCAATTTCCTGGGTCATGCCTTTGCGTTTGGCATAGTCCATCTCACGCGACTGCGAATCCCAGAGCTTATCCGCCTCAGCGTTGCTGTACTTGATGAAGTTATTGACGCCGCCGGTCTTGAACCAGCTGGCGTATTCATCTGGGTCGCCCAGAATGATAAGCGGGTTGTCCCAGAAGATTTCAAAGTCGAGCTTATCGCGCATATCACGGGCGATATTCATATCCCGGGCAACGATGGCGGCATCAACATTAATGGCCCTCAGCTTATCTGCCCACCATTGGGCGATGTTGACCTGAACATCGAGTGTCCGGCCGACTAGGCGGATAGCCAGTCGCTTATCACCGGAATAGCCGGCATCGGCCATGAGTTTCTTGGCGGCGGTGACACGGTCCGCGTACGGTTTATCTTCCCCGATTAACTTGCGCATCTCATCGGGAGCCAGCCCGAATACTGAGGTGAAGACGGTGCGGCTGGTATCTCCCCAGCTCGCGTCACCGTAACCGGCGATGACCGCCTGGTCCCGGTCGAGTGCCAGTCGGATGGCCTGGCGCACCCTGACGTCCTCGAAGGGTTTAAACTTGGGATTAAGCCAGACCAGGGCAAGGCTGGGGGGCGTGTATTTTGCCGCCTGCACCGCCTTGGCCTGGGTCGTACCCCGTTCCCATTCCACCTGGTTATTGTAAAGGAAACACCCGTGGCCATCGAGGCGCTGGGTCACCAGCGCATCAATGATGGCCGACTTGTCCGACATGAGAGCGAAGGTGACGCCATCAAGGTACGGCAACTGCCGGCCGCTGGCATCCTTCTTGAAATAGTTGGGGTTGCGCTCCAGCTCCAGACTGACGCCGGAGGTGTAGCTCTTGAACTTGAACGGGCCGGTCCCCATGAGGAAAGCGGTAGTCTTGTTATCAATATTTGCCGTGGCCTTGCTCTGTATGACAGCGTAGGTCCCGGCCAGCTGGAGCAGATAAGAAGGTGACGGAAACTTCAAGTATACTTTAACGGTGTAATCGTCAACCTTCTCGGCTTTATCGTAAGCGGGAAAATCACCGACGAGACTGCTCTGTTTCGGGTCAGCCATCTTGGTAAGGCTGTATACTACGTCGTCAGCGGTGAAGTTGGTGCCGTCATGCCACCTGACGCCTTTGCGGAGATAGAAGGTGTAGACTTTGCCATCGGCGCTCACGTCCCACTTTTCCGCCAGGTCGCCGATAATGTTTTGCGGACTGATATCCGGCTTATTAGTATCGAACTGTACCAGGTTATTGAACACCGGCATGGCATAAAGAGGAGCATAAGCCGGTTTCCGATGTGCATCCCAACTTGACCACGTCACCGTGGACCATGTCCGAAGTATACCGCCCGTCTTAATCGCGGGCGCTGTCGGCGAAGGTGCCGGGGCAGGTGCTGGTGTCGGGGACGGGGATACCGTGGGTTTCGGTGCCGGCGCTGGCGAAGGCGATGGCGCCGCCGAAGGCGCACAGCCTACCAGCAGAGTAACAATGAGCGCCAGACACAGGACAACAACAAATGCTCTCATGCAAACCTCCTCACTGAAATACTTAGATTGCGTAATAAAAGGCTGCAGGGATGCTATTACGATACCACTTAAGTATTTCCCCTGTCAAAACATTCAGGTAGCGACCGGGTCTGACCGTTTGGCCAGATTAGCCTGAATGGGACGACCCGGCCCTTCCGGTATATGTTAGAATAGCTGTGGCCGCATGTCCCCGATTGACTCAGTTTCTCAGGAGGTCTTCACATGTCGCAAGCCGCCAGCAAGCCATTTAACGAATACGAGACTGTCCCCCTGCGCTCCGACGAAGTCACCTACGCCGTTATCCAGTCGAAGCTCAATATCTACGACCCCGGCAAGGCAGAGAGGCAAATAAAAGAGAACCTCGACCGGATGCTCTGGCTGGCCGACCAGGCCCAGTACTGGGACCTGCGGAGGGACATCAAGAAGGACATCCTCATCTTCCATGAGTTCCCCCTGCAGGGCTTCCACATCGCCGGCACTCGCGAGGAAGAACTGCGGGTGGCCATTGACGTGCCCGGCCCCGAGACCGAAGCCATCGGCAGGAAGGCGAAGCAATTGAACTGCTACATAGCCTTCGGATGTTACGGCAAGCTCAAGGAATGGCCGGGCCATTTCATCGACCTCGGCATCCTCATCAACCCCAGAGGCGAAATCATTCTGCAGAACTGGAAACCGCGCCAGCTTTCCGGCCTGGCCTTTTCGACTTCAATCTACGACGTGCTGGACCGCTACGTCGAGATGTACGGCTGGGATGCTGTCTTTCCGGTGGCACGCACCGATATTGGCAATATTGCCTTTTACCCCTGTGCTTACGAGTTCGAAATCGCCCGCGCTCTGGCCCTCAAAGGCGCCGAGGTATTCATCCGGCTCATGACCATCGGTGCCGGTTACTGGACCAGGACACCTCTGCCGGCTTTAAGGGGTGGCCCGGTCCACAACCTGCGCATGGACTTCCAGGCCGCCTGCCAGGCCAACATGGTCTACGGCGTCTTCGTCAACAATGCCGCTTCCGGCTACGAAGCCATCGGCGACTGGGCCGCCGGCGCTTCAGCAATTATCGACCACGATGGCTGTATTATGTCCGAAGCCATGTCCACCCACGAGACCATGGTCATTAATACCCTGCCACTCGCCTCCTTCCGCAAAAAACACCAGCTACCAAATCTACCCCTTGCGCTGTTTACCGACATGCATAAGCGTTACCAACCGAAGATTGCACCCAACGGGTTGTTGAAATATCTGCCGAAGGACCAGGCTGACGCTATTGCCTACTTCAAAAGCCTGATGAA
>DAOUCU010000046.1:0-12457 GCA_034431935.1 Dehalococcoidia bacterium
GCCGGCCCTGGATCGAGACACTGAGAGCCCTATCCCGGATACCAGCGTAATTACTACGATATCCTTCGTCTCTCTTCCGTGCTACCGACAAATCCTTGACTGTAACGACCCCGAAAATACACCCAGTTGAAAAATCCCTTTCACCATTGTAGAATCGGTCGCAATGGCGAAAAGGCGTACAAGTGCAACCAGCGGCACAGCCCCCCTCCCCGCCATGATCAGCATCGTGCTCCCTGCCTACAACGAGGAGCGCTTCATCGCCAGGTGCCTCCAGTCCCTGACCAAACAGGATTATGACGGCGCTTATGAGATCATAGTCGTCGACAACGGTAGCACCGACGCTACCGCCACCATCGCTAGCGACTATGACGTCAGACTTATTCACTGCCAGCAGCGCGGTGTGGTGCCCGCCCGGCAGGCCGGGGCTTACGCCGCCAGGGGTGATGTAGTCGTCCAGGTGGACGCCGACACCGTATATCCCGCTGACTGGCTCTCGCGGATCGCCAGAGACTTTCAATCAC
Source organism: Dehalococcoidia bacterium (assembly GCA_034431935.1). GTDB lineage: Bacteria > Chloroflexota > Dehalococcoidia > GIF9 > JBFMDU01 > JBFMDU01. The sequence continues at coordinate 522 of DAOUCU010000046.1, forward strand.
ATCCCAGAGCTGTCGCCGTCGCCGGTAGATATGTCTATACCGACCCACCGCGATGGGCATTCCTCGAGTACGCTCTGCGCATCATCACCAACTTCATATCCATGTTCCTCACCCGCAAGCTTATCTTCGTCTCCGGAGCCAACTTTGCCTTCCGACGCGATGCTTTCCTTAGAATCGGCGGCTACAAAGCGGATACTCTCTCACCTGACCAGCTAGGAATCGCCAACCGCCTGTACCGGCTCGGCGGCATTGTATATGATAACCACCTGGTAGTGTCCACTTCTTCGCGACGTGTGCAGAAGCCCTTCGCCGTGGTTCTGGCTGAAGGCCTCCGCAATTCAGCCCATGCCCTCAGGCATTTCTCAGTGCTCCTCGGCGGCGGGCTCGGTCAACCGTGCGAGAAACGCCCCGCCTGGCTCCGGCCTGTTGCCACATCCGTCCCCCTGGTACTCATTGTCAGCTTCGCCAGTTACGGGTACTTCGTACCCGGTTCCCAGGTCTTCGGGCACGTCTACTACCAGGACAAGTCCCAGATACACACTATCGCCCTCACCTTCGATGATGGCCCGAACGAGCCGTATACCTCGCAGGTGCTTGATATTCTCGACCGGTACAACATCAAAGCTACCTTCTTCCTGATAGGAAAGAATGTAGAGTGTTATCCAGACGTGGCCCGGCGCATTCTCGCCAGTGGCCACGTTATCGGCAACCATACCTATACCCACGACGCAAACCACGCCCTCTATCTGGACTCTGGCATCGATATCAGGAGAGCCCAGCAAAGCATATACCACATCACCGGCGTCAAGCCATATCTTTACCGCCCGCCACACGGCAAGAAGACGCCATGGGAACTGAGCTACCTGAAAGAGCAGAATCTCGTCGAAGTTACCTGGAGCATCTCGGCCAACGAGGTCACCATCAAGTCTCCTGCGATGTTGGCCAAGGCAATAACCGACCGGGAGCGCGACGGCCGTATCATCCTCCTCCATGACGGTTACGGAACCGAGCACGGCACCAGCAACGCCAATAAGAGGCTGACGGTCGAAGCCCTTCCTCTCATCATAGAGAAGCTTCAACAAGACGGTTACAGATTCGTGACCGTACCGCAGCTCTTCAATATCAGGCCCTATAACAACTAGGGTTCTCTGTGGATCTGGAGTACCTTCTTTCTCAAGTCCTTAACCTGGTCGGCACTTATACCTCCCAGATGGCACTCATGGTCTTCCTAATCTGTCTTATAAGCGAAGGACTTGGACTGACCATCCCCTATCTGCTGGAAACCACCTGGCTTATCACCGGCTACCAGATAAGCCGCGGCGGGGCATCACTTAGCTACATGTTTTTCTTGTTGCTCATGGCCCAGGCTGGCCGGCAAATGGGCTCTCTGCTATTCTTCTATCTCAGCCGTATCAGCGCGGGACCGCTGATGAAACTGACCAGATTAGTAAGGATAAAGTCCCTAGTAACCAGGTCCTCCAAGCTGTTCCGCAAGATAAATCTGTTGTCACCGTTCTCGGTCGCCATCGGCCGTCTTCTCGGACTGAGAATCCCAATTACCATCATCCTCGGCGCCAACCGCAAGCTCAGGACGCTCGCGCTCGGTATTCTTCTTTCCAGCCTCGCCTTCGACGGTGCTTACCTTGCACTTGGCAGTATCGTCGGCACCACCGTGGTCAACCCTATCTACGCCTTCCTTTCCTTCTTCGCCGGTCTCCTGTTGATGTACGGCGTAGCTATCGTCTTCCGCCGGAGCGGCCAGCTCATGCTCGAGCGCATCGGCGGCGGCCAAGCGACACAGGCCATGGACAATGCTGCCCTCCCACCATGCGGTCTCCCCGAGAGCGACCCGCCTGACGAAGAATCGAAAGAGAAGAACCCTCCCAGCGCACTGCAGCCTCCAACAAATCCGTCAAAATAAACCCGCGGTGTTGATTCCACCCCCAGCGCGGTGGTATCATTTATGTCAAGCAATTTGTCCCATACTGGTACTGTAGAGACATTTCAACTCAAGACCTGAAGAAAGCGAGGACTGACTGATGGGTATCAAAACACCGGAGCAATTTATCGAGAGCCTGCGCGACGGGCGTACCGTCTACCTCAACGGAGAAAGGGTGAAAGACGTAACCACCCACCCCATGCTCAAGACCTGCGTGGCCACGGCGGCAATGGACTACCGTATGGCCGAGATGCCCGAATACCATGACCTGTGCATCGTTGAGGACAAGAAGCTCAAGGAACCGATAAGCCGCTACTTCCACTGGCCCAAGAATGGCGAGGACCTGTTGAAGAAACACGAGATGATGCTACAGGCATGCCGTCTGAACTCGGCGGTCACGCCGTTCGCCCGCGAAATGATTGACGCCTTCAACGCCGTGCTTATCACCGCCAACACCATGGGGAAAAAGGAATACATTGAGAGGGCCGAGGCCTATCACACCTACCTCAAGAAGAACGACCTCGCTATCTGCGGCGCTATCACTGATGTTAAGGGCGACCGCAGTCTGCGCCCATCCGACCCCAAGCAACAGCACAAAGACTACTACCTGCGCGTCGTTGACAGGGGCAGGGACGGTATCGTAGTCCGCGGCTCAAAAGCCCATATCACTGCCTCTCCTTATGTAAATGAAATGGTTGTTTTGCCATGCCGAAATATGACCGAGGCCGATGCCGATTATGCTGTAGCTTTTGCCCTGCCCGTAAACACCAAGGGTGTTATCCACATCGCCCACCCCTTCCGCGGTACCGAGTCCACCGCTGATTTCCCGGTCCCCCTCACCATCCCCGCCCACACCGACTGCATGATTGTCTTCGATGACGTCTTCGTTCCGTGGGAGCGTGTCTTCATGTGCGGTGAATGGCAGTATGCCCAGACCGTAGTCTACAACTTCGCCTACCTGCATCGTCACACGGCCACTACCTACCACATACCTATGGTCGAGGTCATGGTCGGCCTGGCCGCCACCATCGCCGACTACCACGGCATCGAAAAGTCAGCCCTGATCCGAGAGAAAATCACCGACCTCATCATCTACCTGAACACGATGAAATCACTGGCGCGGGCGTCATGCATTGACTACGTCATGCACGGCGGCATGGCTATTCCCAATCCCGTCACTTCCAACCTGGCCAAATACTACTACGCCAACGAATACCACAATGCTTCGAAAATCATGGAGGACCTGGCGGGCGGTCTCCTGACCACCGCCCCATCTTATCGCGACTGGAACAATCCCGAAACCAGGAAATTCATGGACAAGTATCTGGGCGGCCGCAGCGGCGTCTCAGCCGAAGACCGTCTCCGTATCCTCCAGCTCATGCGCGTCTACCCCTACCTCGGACTTGAGTCTGACGTCCTCAACATCCACGCCGAAGGGTCGCTCATGGCTGAAAGGCTTACCATCTACGCCGAATCACGCAAGGAAATCGAGGAATACAAGAAAACGGCCAAATACGTGGCCGGCGTCGGCAAGCCAGCATGGGAAGACTACAAGAAACAGTGCGACACGCTATGCAATCTTGACAGGCATGTCGAAGGGGGACCGTAGCCTATGACTCATAGTCTCCAGGCAGAGGCAAAGGCCGCTCTATAACCACTGGCCACCGTCAGCGACAATGGATGCGCCGCTGACAAAAGATGAGGCCCTGGATGCCAGCATGATGATGAGACCTTTCAATTCCTCGGGGGTTCCGAGACGCTTCATGCCGGAGAACCCTTCAATCTGCTTCTTGCCAGCCTCTGACTCAAAGTGGGCGCGGTTAAGGTCGGTCAATAGATAACCGGGGGCTAGGGCATTGACCTGAATATTGAACCGGCCGAGTTCGACTGCCAGCGTCTTGGTGAGCATTATCATACCCGCCTTAGTAGTGGCGTAGGCGGCCAGACCCGATACCGCCTTGAAGGAAGATGCTGAGGAAATGTTGATAATCTTGCCTTCCTTCTGGGCAATCATGTATTTGGCGGCTGCACGGGAGCACAAGAAAGCCGAGCGCAAGTTAACCGCCATTACTTTTTCCCACATGTCCAGAGAAAGGTCAGTGACCCTCTTGCCATCACCGGATATCCCGGCATTGTTGACCAGGATATCGATTCTCCCGAATTCCCTGACCGCGGTGTCGATAAGGGCCTGACAGTCGGCTTCCTTGCTGACATCGCTCTGGACCGAAACGCATTTGACACCCAGCTTCTTGATTCTTTCCACCGCTTCGGCGCCCTTGGGAGTGTTGGCGATAATATCACCCAGGACAACGTTGGCGCCAGCCTCAGCCAGCGCCTCAGCGAAGGTTAACCCCAGACCGGCGCATCCTCCGGTAACAACTGCCGCCTTACCTGTTAGATCAAACACTGATAGATCCTTCACGGCTTCTGCCTCCTGAAAATTAATGAGTGTCTAGTTTAGAGTAGCTTGCGGCCAGCGTCAACCGTGTAATCACTACCTGAATCCCTCTTGACTCCGAGGGAAAGAGCAGGAGCACAGGTCTCTATGCGTATATGTACCCGGCAATCTCCATCTCGACCGTCTTGAGCCGGCTGGCCACCAGTGCCGCCACGTTACGCATCACTATCAGGCCGACCTGTGGTTCCCATCGGAAATACCGCTCGAGCTGTTCAGCGTCAATCGCCAGTGCGGTTGTCTTCTCCGTCGCGGTCGCCGACGCTGTCAGAATACGAGGCGGCACCAGCGAGGACCATCCGAAAACCTCGCCTGGCCCGACTGAGGTTATAGGCAACTGCTTCTGGAAAGCCATGGCCCGGTTGATGGCCACTTTGCCTTCCTGAACAATGTACAGCTTCTGGGACGGTTCCCCCTGCCTGGTGATGACAGTGCCCGGCTGGTAAGTCTCGGTCTTACCCAGGGCCAGAACCCTCTGCTCCTGCTCCCTGGTCAGGCCGGAGAATATCTGGACTTTGGCAACACCTTCGAACTTCGGTTCTAGGTTTTTCGCTGGTGCCGCAGCAGGACGTCCGCCCAGACGCAGAGTAGCCCCAACCAGAAGCGGGTCAATGTTCTCCTCGCCGCCGCACTCGGGACGGTAACAGGTGACATTGTTGAACTGGCACGGCAGATTACAGCTTGGACAGCGGTTGGGCGGAGCCGCGCCTGTAATGAAATAGCCACAGTTGGTGCACATCCAGTGCGTCATTTCAATCTACCTCCTTCCACCGCCCTAGTCCTATCTGTGTCCACCGCGGAATCGAACGGCAAAATGAGTCCCCCGGGGCCCATTATCCAGAGATGTCAGCCTTCTCGATTACCGGTCACCGACTGTATTGTAGTGGACGCCCTTAATTTCACGGGGTCGCATTGCTTACGGCTTTCGGCTTCGAGCCTGCGCCGTATCTCTTTCACCAGCACCAGCGCGCCATCAGCGTCATCGTCAATAACCACCTGCTCCAACCGGGCCAGTTGCTGCTCATCCAGAATGACGGTTGCCTTTACCATCGATCCCTCCGCGGCACACATCGATACACCAGCTTTGTAACAGCAGCACCGATGATGCTCAATCTCAAGACTTAATAATAGCACACTCCGACCTCTCGACAGTCAACCATGTTCCTAACAAGATGTCGGTGGAGATTGCTAACAGGCTGTCGTGACGAATGAAATGCCGCATGGTACAATAATGTCACGCGGCCTGGTAATCATGACAGCTCTCGCGAATACCTGACGGCAAATATCTATATTCAGAGGTCATTAATGAGTGCACCTTTCGGATACCACGGCAAGATCCTGCGGGTTGATTTGAGCAAACCGGAGTTTACCGTCGAACAGGTAGAAGAGGCGGTATTGCGCAAGTACGTCGGCGGAGCGGCGCTGGGAGCAAGATATCTCTATGACGAGGTGCCGCCGGGCGTCGCCTGGAGCGACCCCGGGAACCGAATCATCATTGCTTCGGGACCACTTGGGGGTACCTCGGTGATGGGGTCAGGCACCTTCTGCGCCGTGACCAAGGGGGCAAAAACCGGCGGCGCAACGTCGACGCAATCAAACGGCTACCTCGGTGCCTACATGCGTTTCTCCGGTTTTGATGCCGTTATCATTCAGGGCAAAGCGAAACATCTAAGTTATCTTTACATTCACGATGGGACCGCTGAGCTGCGGGATGCCCGGCACCTTGCCGGGGTAGGTACCTGGGAAACAGAAGACCTGATAAAGCAGGAGCTTGGTCTGACCGGCATGCAGTCCAGCGTATACAGTATCGGTCTCGCCGGCGAGAATCTGGTCAAATACGCGTGCCTGATGGGAGACCGCGGCCACGCTGCGGCTACGAACGGCATCGGTGCCGTCTTCGGTTCCAAAAACCTGAAAGCTGTGGCGATCGGTCGGGGCAAGAACCGGGTACCGGTCTTCGATGACCAGAAGCTGTCCGCCACCAGCAAGGCACTGTACGCCATGGTCAGCGATCCGTCCGGATGGTGGTCGCAGATTGATAAATACGGTACGCTGTGGATCATGGGTCGTAACGCACTAATCAGCAGGGCACCCTTCAAGAACTATCAGACTGCTGACTGCCCGATGACCAAGGAGCAGCTTAATACATTTAGCCCCCAGTATCTCCGAGAAAAACTACCTTTCGTGTCGCGCCATGTCTGCTGGGGTTGCCGTCTTCACCATTTGAATCTAATTAAGATTACCGAGGGACCGCTGGCTGGACAGGAAGGCGAAGAGCCCGAGTACGAAGGCTATGCCGGCCTGGGAACACAGGTGGGCATCCATGACGGAATAACCGTGACTGCCCTCTGCAACGAAGTCGACCGGCTTGGTATTGACCACCTGGAGCTGGGCTGGGTGCTCGGTATGGTCATGGAAATGTATCAGAAACGACTCCTCACCAGTAAAGACACTGATGGCATTGACATGACGTGGGGAAATGCCGAATCGGTCCGTGCCATGTTCAACAAAATAGCCCGAAGGGATGGGATCGGAGATGTCCTGGCAGAGGGCACCTTAGCCGCCGCGCAGCACTTCGGCAAAGAAGCCCTTGACCTGGCAATCTATACCAAAAATGGCACCACCATTCGCCAGCATGACCACCGGGTAGCCTGGACATACATCCTCGACCTCTGTACCTCAGGTACCGGTCAGAGCGAGGCCAATGTGGCCGCCCGCGCCGACATACTCGGGCTCAAGGACCCCCCACCGTTCGATCCCGTGCAGATTGCCAACCATGTGGTCAATATCAAAGGCGCTTCCCCGTTTGTAGACTCGCTGGGGGTCTGCCGCTTCCCGAACCCGGAAGCGCCGGAGCAGCTTACGGAAATGGTCAAAGCCGCCACCGGGTGGAACGATTTTACCTGGGACGAGGCCAAGAGAGTCGGCCTGCGTTCCGTTCTTTTAATGCGTGCCTTCAATATTCGCCACGGTTATGATGCTTCAATCGAAGGCCCATCCCCTCGCTACGGCTCGACTCCCACCAGCGGCCCGGCTAAAGGCCACGGCATTCTACCGGTATGGGAAACCGTGCGTGATACCTACTACAAGGGGATGAAATGGGACCGCAAGACGGGTAAACCGACAGCGGAGGCCCTTAAAGAAGCCGGGCTTGCAGAACTCATTCCAGACCTGTGGCCGGACAGCCGGTAGAACCCGGGGTCGAACTCCCTGAAACACGGCTGACCCGTCACTCGAGCGGTTGGCATAGCCTTCACAGGCGAGCCACTTGCCATATCCGTTACATTTTCGTGCGCCCCCGTGTCAGCGACTCGATCAAAAAACCCTCACCCAAGAAAGAGACGTCCCCACTACTTTGGAACGTCTCGTAGCATTCCTGGTGGAGGCGGGGGAGGGTCGAACTCCCCGTCCAGAAGAGAACCGCAGGACTGACTACAAGCTTAGTCAGCTCTTAAGTCTCGCCTGACTGCTCCCTGCTGACCGGGTACAGTCAGACCAGCCGGATAACACCTTTGCCTGCCCCTATCGGCGTCAGGGCCGGCGCACCCCGGCATTTCCACACCCAATCCCCACCCGCCGGGACGGGGTAAGGTTGGATGGCTACCTAAGAATTAGGCAGCGACAGGAACTGCTTCGGCAGTTGTCTTTTGCCACCGGATTTACGAGGCAGATGGCGCCCTCGGCTTGCCAATCCTGAAAGCTCTTCCCCTGTCGAAACCACGCGCCCCCACGCTTCAGCGGTTGCGGGCCTTCATCGCCCGGTCAATCTCCCTGGCAACTTCCCTCCTGGCGATAGCTTCCCGCTTGTCATACTGCCGTTTGCCCTGAACCAGAGCAAGTTCCACCTTAGCAGTCCCGTCTTTAATATACAATTTGAGCGGAACAAGGGTCAAATTTCTCTGGGCCAGCTTGCCTGTAAGCATATCAATCTGTTTCCGGTGCAAAAGGAGCTTGCGCCGCCGGTCAACATCGTGCTGGTAGCGACCGGCCGCCCTATAGCCGGCGATATGGGAATTGTAAAGCCACATCTCGCCGCCATCGGGATGCGCGTAGCTATCCTTAAGACTCACCTGTCCCGCCCGGATTGACTTGATTTCCGTCCCGGCCAGCACCAGCCCGGCCTCCACCGTCTCCAGAATATGATAGTCGTGATGAGCCTTACGGTTGACTGAGATTACTTTAATATCAGCCATGGTGTGTTAGAATTCTAGCATCGGCACAATACACTGACAAAGACGGTGGCCGCCAAAGAACGACAACATGACCATGTCTCTTCAGCGCATCGGGCTGTACGTTATCGCTTTCCTCGTCATCGCCTCCCTGGCCGGCGGCGCCGTCCTCGCCTTCAGAATGAGCTCCACACAGCCGATCGAAATCACACTGTCCGCACCCGAAGCAAAGAGCCTCTCCGGCAAAGTCCAGGTCGAAGGTGCCGTTAAGAACCCGGGAACCTTCGAAATAGGAGCAACCGATACCATCGTCGGCCTCCTCGACAAAGCCGGCCTGACGCCTGACGTCGACCTTAACTCCCTGCGCCTCTATGTACCCCGAAGCGGCGAGACAAGCTCCCCCCAGCGAATCGATATCAACCACGCGGAGGTGTGGCTCTTGCAGGTGCTCCCGGGCGTCGGGGAAACCAGAGCCCGGGCCATCATTGACTACCGGACAAAGAATGGTCCGTTCCGGTCAGTGGACGAGCTGCTCAAGGTACCCGGGATAAGCTCCGGCATCCTGGAGCGTATCCGTCCTCTGATAACCATCGGAAGCTAAGATGCGGCCGTGGCGGCGAACCAGCGCCGCCTGAACCAGAGCGCCGCGTTGACCAGGCTGATGAGCACCGGCACCTCCACCAGCGGCCCGATGACTGCGGCAAAGGCTTGCCCCGAGCCAATCCCGAAGACCGCCACTGCCACCGCAATCGCCAGTTCGAAGTTGTTACTGGCCGCGGTGAAAGCGATTGATGCTGTCTTAGCATAATCAGCGCCTATCTTCTTCCCCATGTAGAAAGATACGAAAAACATCACCACAAAATAGATGAGAAGCGGCACTGCAATGCGAACTACATCAAGCGGCAACTGGATAATTATCTCACCCTTGAGCGAGAACATGATGATGATGGTAAAAAGGAGAGCCGCCAGAGTTATCGGGCTTATCTTCGGAACAAACCGCCGTTCGTACCAGTCATGACCTCTGGTTCTTACCAGCAAAAGACGGGTAATCATGCCGCCAAAGAACGGGATGCCAAGATAGATGAAGACGCTCTTGGCAATCTCGCCGATAGTTATGTCCACGACAGAGCCCTTCAGGCCGAACCAGCCGGGCATAACAGTGATAAACACGTAGGCATAGACCGAGTAAAGCAGTATCTGAAAAATCGAGTTGAAGGCTACCAGCCCGGCCGCATATTCGTGGTCACCCCCGGCCAGCTCGTTCCAGACAATTACCATGGCGATGCACCGTGCCAGACCAATCATAATGAGCCCGACCATATAGTCCGGATAGCCTCTGAGAAAGACAACCGCCAGAAGAAACATCAGTACCGGGCCGATAAGCCAGTTCTGAACCAGTGATAAACTGAGGACGCGCCAGTTACGAAACACCTGACCCATCTCTTCATAGTGAACCTTGGCCAGCGGCGGGTACATCATCAGAATAAGACCAATAGCAATAGGTATCGAGGTTGTGTCGACCTGAAAATAACCGATAACCGCGGCCACGCCGGGGACGAAATAACCCAGACCAACGCCGAAGCCCATCGCCAGGAATATCCACAGCGTTAGAAAGCGGTCGATGAACGAAAGCCGGCCTATAGTAGCGCGAGGTGAAGCGGTATTCATCAATTTACCCTCTTATGACAGAGTTCGAGCGCCCCGACCTAGTGGAGCTCTTAACTGACCTCACCATGCCCCCGCAACCCGGACCGACACGGATGCTCGATTCCAGACGACGGCGATCAGTAACGACCATCTCGTTTCTCTCGAGCATACCAGCAACCGCCGCCAGCAGGCCCGGGGCCTTCCGTTCGAAATCTTCCCTGTCGATCCGGTACAGCGTCCAACGGCCATCCCGCCTCTGCCTGAGAAATCCCGCATTAAACAGAAGACTCAGATTTCGGGAAGCTCGCGTCTGGGAAATCCCAAGGGCCTGCATCACTTCGCAGACACAGCATTCCCGCACAAGCAGGATGCCAAGAATCCTGAGCCTGGTCTCGTCGGAGAGCGCCTTACATAGCCTTAGAAAATCCCGCATGGTATCGTGAATATGCGGATGTGCGCATACTGGCCTAAGACTATCATGATAACCCGGCCCTGTCAATCTGGGGTAGTCCCCATCTACGAACACAGGGGGCCGGCTCCTACCGAGGAGCCGGCCCCCTGTGACTACCCGGAAATCAGGAGAGTGCCCTATTTCTTGGCAGTCTTATCGACCTCGATGGTCAACTCACAGCAGTCATCGCCGATGGCCTTGGTCCGGGAGAGATAAGCACGGTACTTCGGGTTGCAGAGCTTGGTCAACTCACGCTCGTAACCGGCAGTGGCCATACACAGGCGGTAGTCGCCGCGGCGGACATCGTAGGGACAGTACACGGGCAGTCCCTTGTACAGCTGGATGCGGACGCGCTCGTCGGTCGCCTCGGCGATAACAATCGGGAAGTTCTGGATTTCATAGGCGGTGCAGATGAAGCTGGCAATTTCCTTGATGGAGCAGTTCGGGGCGTTCTTGAGCTGCCCCCTGGCCTGGGCAGTCTTGAACTCGGAGTGGGCGAATGATGTATAGGCATCGTCAACCAGCTTGTACCCGGCATCGCCGAAGAGCTCCGGGCAAGCAGTCCGGAAAACACCGACTTCCTTCAGATGGCGAGTATTGCAGGAGCGGAACTTGGTGGTGATATCCAGATGCCGGAATGGAAGGTCATAGTCATAGACGTACCGCTGAGGGTTCTCTTCCATCACGCCGTCCGACTTGATCCATCGGACGAACTGCGACTCCTCGAGCGCCGGGACCGGAAGAGCCTTCAGTTCCCCATAATGGTCCAGCTTCGTCTTCGGTGGGGTCTTGGGATTATCGGTTTCGTGGGTAAGCCTTTTCACATAAACCTCCTTTTATTTATTAGGCCTTAGCACTGTTCACCCGCAAGTAAGGGTAAAACCGACAAATGCTATCACCACCCCCAACGATTGTCAAGACGATGTACTCGTCTCGAAAATAGCGATTGAAATGCCTGCTCAGCTATGAAAAGTCGCCTCTTTGTATTAAAGTAAGGCCAGGGAATAGACCACCCTGGAGGTGAAAATGGCAAGAAAATACAAAGAGGGGCTTTTACCTTTCAGGGTAGTGGCCTGTAATGAGCCTTTGATTGCGGGGAGCGGGCTGTTGCTTCCCTACGAGATGGCGAAGGCGTTAAAGTTACCCGAGGTTATAGATAAGGAATTACCCGGGCCAGGCAGTGGTCGAGGATATAAGCCATCCCGGTTTGTCATGCCTTTAATCCTGATGTTTCACGGTGGCGGCAAGAAGCTAGAAGAGCTCAGGGAAATAAGG
>DAOUCU010000047.1:0-5557 GCA_034431935.1 Dehalococcoidia bacterium
GGAGGCGGTGGTGAGGGCGGTCCCCGTCAGGTGGTCCTGGTGGATGTAGCGCAGGGTCGTCCCCTCACGCTGGGCCACCAGCCGGTCGCCCAGGTAGTAGCTGGTGGTCACGGTACTGCCGGTCTTCTCGTAGTATTTGTTGACGTACATGGTCGTGGTGCTGCCCACCGTCTTCTTGCCCCTTCTGCCCTCCCCGTCGTAGACGAAGGATGTGGTCGTGCTCCCATCATAGTAAGAAACAAGCCGGTTTTCAATGTCCCAGGTGAGGCTGTGGCTGCCCCGGGCGGTCATGCTGCCGTTGGCATCGTAGGTGTAGCTCGTCCCGTTCATCGCGGTGATGTTGCCGATCTGGTTACAGGCGTAGGTGACGTATTTCCAGCTTTCCTGGGGCGACTGGTAGGTGGTCACCTGGGAGGCGATGTCCAGCGAGACGTACTGCTTATCGGTCAGGCCGCGGCTGTTGAAGGCGGTGGTCGAGCTGATAATGGTGTGGCCGGTCTCGCCTTTGGCCTGGGTCTGCACCACCCGGCCGAGCCCGTCGAAGAAGACCTTTGTCCACAGGTATACCTCGCCCTCTCCCGTCCCGGAAATCCAGGTACGGGTCTCCACGTTCTGGCTGTTGATCGTCCCCCAGCTGTTGTAAAGGTACTTAGTCGTCCACCCGCTGTCCAGCGGTCTGTCCACCTGGGTCAGCCGCTTGAAGGTGTCGTAGGAGTAGTAGGTCGTCTGATCGTTGAAATCGGTTATACTCAGCAGGTTGGTAGTGCCGTAGTCCCAGGTGTAGGACTCGCATAACGAACCGGAAGGCGTCGCCGGTACGTTGTTGGTGACCATCTGGCCGACGACAAAAATGTCCAGGGTGCCGCCGTCAGCCGCCTGAACCGGTCCGACCGTATTTCCGACAGTTGGTCTTCCTTCGGGTATCGGGCTCATCACGCCGGCTTTCACCGTGGGAGTGGTTGAGGACGCCGGAAAACCCGGGGCAGCTATGGCCACGACCAGAAAAACGGTCGTGATGACAAGCAGGGTCTTGTTTCTGGTTACTTCTTTCATCGCGCTATCTCTCCCCCGGTCCTTCCGGATATTCCCCGGTATCGAACTCCACGGTATGGTCGGTGTTCAGCCCGTAGCACCATGGTCGCCTGTCCTCAGTGTTATTTAAGCAGTAGCCTCGAAATCATTTCCAGCTTGACCTGACTTTCCGATAACTGCTTGATACTAATCCAGCCCTCATAGCGGTTGCCGGTCTCTTCAACTTTGGTCACCACAATCTCTGCCATCGCCTGACTGTAGGGCCCAATAAGTATTGACTGCCTGGGTATCTCTATCCGGTACGGCGAGTTACCGGTGAGAGTTTTGTATCCCGTTTCCGCATAGTCTGGAACCTGCGCTCTTACCCGGTACTCCAAAGTGCCGGCCTCGTTGTTGGCAATCGTGATGTGATAGCGGAATGGCTCTTGGAGCCGCAGATGCTCAAGCTCGATCTTGCCCGGGTCGATGCTAAAGGCGCTGTCGCCTTTTGCCATCTCCATCTTGCCTGCCAGTATTGTCGCCGTTGGTTCAGGCGTGTTACACGATAGCGCCAAAACAATGCCTCCAATAACCATAATCGCCGTCAGCCGCCATTTCCGCCTCAAGACGCTATTCCGATTAGAGTTATGGTACCGGTCTTGTTTTCGCCGCTGGAAAACGATGTCGGTGTATATAGTTTAAGTCCCCACCTCTGGGACTGTGACGCTCCCAGTGAGGCTTTAAGGGTATTGTACGGCGCAGTCTTTTTGACGACGACCGTATAGTCTCCGCCCTCCAGCCCGGCCTTCAGACCCACAGTGTCAACGCCAGGAACGCCATCGTCGGCCAGCGTCCAGGGGACACTTCCTCCGGTCATATCCGTCCCTGAAATCTTGATGTCAATGGCGAACGTCGAGTTGTTGGTTACCGTGAAATAGGTGAGACCGGTGGCGGGTGTAGAGCCCGGGGTTACTGCCCCGAATGCTACGGAGGTAGGGGCTTGACCAAGAACCGTATAGAAAACCTCAAGATAGACCTCATAGGCATAGGAGTAAGTGCTGTACGGCGGATCCTTGCCGCCTCCGGGGTTATAATCTCCCTGCAGTTCGTAACCTATTAACAGACTGTTGAAGTCGGCCCTGGTCCAGTTGCCGCCGCCCGGCCTGGCAATACCGGTATCGGTGAATGTCGCTCTGCTGGTACCGGAGCCGCGAGAAGTGCCCCAGGTGGTATTCGCCCCCAGCTTGACAAATGGCCTGGCATACTCTGCGCCGTAACTATCGGTGGCGCATCTGAATTTAAGGTTGACGCTGTTGATGACTGCTCCCGAAGGTATGGGATTGTTTATGTTCAGGATATCCTGCGCGGCGCCGCTACCCGAACGGTAGTTATAGGTATAATCGGATAAGTCGGATACGAGAGCGGCGTGGTTGGTGCCCGAACTGGGAGTACAGTTAACAGTATTGTCTGACTGAGGGTATATGTATGCAGTAGTCACTATTTACCCCCTGACCGCCGATAGAGCGCGGAACATTGTTGCAGGGCTGACACCTCCGATAAGCTTCTTGAGCCCGGTTGTTTCCAGGCCGCTGTCTCCGAAGATGTATTTAGCCAGTTCGCTGTCCCATTCCTCGTTTATGGACAGGCCGATAGCTGCATTCGTTGGAATGCTCCTGTTTTCCCAGAGTTTCGGCTTTTCAACGCCCGTAGCGGAGACCAATCTCAGCGAGACAAGCCCGATCTTGGCGTTGCCTGCTTTCAGGTTGTTACTGTCGGGGTAAATCTCAAGCTCTACACCCAGACTATGAAGGGCTCTTGTCACCAGGGAGAGAAAGCTATCCTTCATGGCCAGCGTGTTGCTGAAACTGCGGCTTACCATGCGGAAAACGTGTTTGGTAGGCGGGTGAAGCAGGGAATGGGCCAGCCCGGAATAATAATTGAATATTTCAACTCCTCTGCCTGACGCGCGACGAGCTATCTCGCGTCCCTCGGGAGTATCAGCGGCCGCAAGCACATACTTGGGATGGGAGTAAAAATGATACGTTATCGTATCTGATAAATTAAGAGCATCATTTCTGGTAGAAATCGACTGGTCTCTGGTCAGGGTTCCCAGGTCGACCACCTTCAGGGTACTGCCGGTTTCCCATACACCGTTCAACAACCGGCTGCGATAGTCCTGTCTCTCTATCGTCTTACGAGCCGCTCTCAGGTCATCAGGACTGGAAATCCCCAGTGCCGCCAGCCTGTCGTTAAGCTCTCTGGCTTTTACCTGGGCTTGCGCCACCTTATCAGGCCCGGTTAGCGTCTGCAAACTCGCGGTGTAGGCGTCTATCAGGGCTTGTGCTGAGGCCAGAGTGGTCCTGTCTATCATGCTACCCCTCCATCTTCGGCTGGGCGGTTATCGTAAAACTCATCTGACTATTTCTGGGTACAGTCTCTGATTTTTGTTCGACAAACGGTAATGCGGCTGCCAGTCCTATTGCCACAACAATCCCGGTCTTTTTTATGAATTCCCGGCGTTCTATTTGTCCCACTTCTCTGCTTTTATCACAACAACCGTCCCCGGGTGCCTTTTCGCTGAGGGGTTTCTGGTTACCGATTAGCTGTTTCATCTCTAGCCTCCTTTTCGGATAGTATTGAATCATCGAGCGTTTGCCCTAGCTGGTGTTGACGTTGATGGTAACCGTAAGATTCGAGATGGTCCTGGTCAAGGGATAGGTGTGGTGGGTCGTCTCGTAGGTCCAGGTGGTGGTGTTGCCCCGCGGGTCGACCTCGGTGAGCTTGTTGCCGTAGCTGTCGTAGCCGTAGTAGGTGCTGACCGATTCAGAGGCGTTCTTCTTCTGCTCCAGGCGGGTGAGGTTGCCTTTTGCCGGCGGTGTATTGTTTGATTCGTTGTTGCCATCGTAGTAGTACAACGTTTCTTTCCTGAGACCGGTGCCGCCGTCATCCGAGCTCTTGATGCCGGTGTAAACGCGCTCCCGGGCCGGCCTGGAAAGGATATTGGCCGAAGTGTTGGGATAGAAGGCCCGCCAGAGAGTGGAGTCATCATCGCCGGTGCTGATGTCGCCGTCGTAATACTCGGTTACTACGTTGCCGTAGTCGTCATAGGCGTAACGTACCCGCGATGTCTTGTTGCCGGAGGCCTTATCGGTGTCATCCACCTGGGTCAGCCGCACCGTCCAGTTGGGCTCAATTCGCTTAGGACCCCACAATGCGGTGTAAATGATGTCGGCTGACGCCACGGCGATACTGAGGGCAAAGCCGCCGGCCGGGTACTTGGCCTGATAGGTGCCGCCGGCATTGAACTTCTGCACGCGGTAGTTGTCCCGGTCAACAACATAAACATAGTCAGCGCTATCGATGCTCTTAACGGTGATACCGGCCGGACTTTTGAACTGCCCGTTCCCGGTGCCGTAGGAACCCCACGAGCTCTGGTAAGTGCCACCGGCATTGAACTTCTGCACGCGGTGGTTTCCCTGGTCGGAGACGTAGACGTAGCCGCCGTCGCTTGAAACCGCGATGCCGGCGGGTCCGTTGAAATACCCGGGCGCCGACCCATAAGAACCCCAGGAGGTCTGATAGGTGCCGGTGGAGCTGAACTTCTGCACCCGCTGGACGTTGATACTGTGCCAGCCCTCGCATTGCTCGCAGTAGAAGGTGCTGGTATAGGACTCGGTCACGTAGACGTAGCCGGTGCTTGAGACCGCAATCGCCGTTGGGCCGCAGAACTGCCCGGCGTAGCCGTGCGGGTCGTAGCTGCCCCACTTGCGCTGGAAGGTGCCGCTGGAGTTGAAGACCTGGACGCGGGCGTTGGTGCCCGCCTCGAGGACATAGACCTCCGAACCATCGCTGGATACGGCGATGCCGACCGGATAACTAAACTGCCCGTCGCCGGTGCCGTACGAGCCCCAGGAGGTGACCACCTCGCCGTATTTGTTGTACTTCAGCACCGTGCAGCCAAAGACAGCGTAGATGTAGTCGCCATATACCGCGATGTATATACCGCCGTCACCCCACCTCGAAGCAAAGGCCGGGTCAGTGCCGGTTGATACCGCCGACCAGTCGTAGGTCTTTTCCCTCAGTAAGGTATCACTGCCGCTGTACCACCGGGTCATGTACTCCCGCTGGCTGAGTTTAAGCGAGTCCTTACCGTCAATGTTTCCGATGGTGTAGTAGTAATGTTTGATGCGCTCGGTGTAGCCGGTGGCGGCATCTTTCTCCTCTACCTCGGCAAAGCCCCGGAAGCTCTGCTGGATGCCTGCCCCGAGATATTTGGGATCCCCGGTGTAGCTGTAGTAAGTCTCCTGTTTGTTGCCGATGCCGTCGGCGGGATATGACGGCGCACTGCTCCCTTCAACCAGCAGGACCCCGTCGATGTAGAGGACGTCATCGGCATCCGGGGTTCCGGAGAAGTTGACGAAGGCGCTGGGGACCAGCCGGTCGGCATCGGCGGAGATATTCGCGGTCAGGGTCACCCAGTGCCAGACGCCGTCGGCGGGGATGGTGGCGCTGCCGGCTTCGCCGCCGGCCCCCGGAGCCTTCCAGT
>DAOUCU010000048.1:0-4408 GCA_034431935.1 Dehalococcoidia bacterium
GAGGGATGAATACACAATGCCGACAGAATGTACC
Organism: Dehalococcoidia bacterium; assembly: GCA_034431935.1. Classification (GTDB taxonomy): domain Bacteria; phylum Chloroflexota; class Dehalococcoidia; order GIF9; family JBFMDU01; genus JBFMDU01. The sequence goes on from DAOUCU010000048.1 coordinate 35, forward strand.
GGTATTCAGAACTTACGTGACAAATGCCATATATTCACTAAAGGCCAAGATATCAATCTAATGACTTCGGCCTTAATCCGAGAGCCTCACGCGCCGCCATCCGGCCAGCCTGTTTCCCGAATACCACACACCCGGTATTGAACATGCCGGTACCGTAACCCTGATAACCGGTCACTTCTCCGGCGGCAAATACTCCGGGTATCACACGACCGCTTTCCCCAACGACCTCCTGACGGGTCGTGGTCATCGGGCCACCACTTGAAGCGACAACCCTGAGCCCCAGCGGGACAGCATAATAAGGCGGTGTTGTCAGCCGCCGTAACGGGCCACTCCTGCCGAATTCACCATCACAGCCATAATCAACCTGCTGGTTCCAACTCCGCACCGTATTTACCAGCACTGATTCGTCCAGATGCAACAAACGGGCAAGTTCCCACACCGTCTCTGCCCTCTTAACGACACGTCCCTTAACCGCCTGTTCCTCGACCCACTCTCCGGAACGCCCCGTAATAACGGGCCCGTCTCCAAGCAATGCAGCATGGTCGAAAATGGCGAAAGTGGCGCCATCGGGACGGCGCAGTAACGCCTTTCGCAATTTCAGGCTCAGCCGGCCGCAGTCTTCGTTGATGAAACGTCGCCCGCCCAAGTCCACCAGCAACACGCCCGGGCAGGCAATGTTGACCATACCCAGTTCCCTCCCCGGCCGTTCCGGGTCAGGGACACCGCTCAAAAATGGCCCCATAACCATGGTGGCACCCGTATTGACTATCCCGGCGCCGATTTCCCGGCACATCCTTAAACCATCCCCGGTAGCAAACGGCATGGCTGCGGTAGTAATGATATCTGTACCGGGCAGGTTATAACGGCGCACCATATCAACATCGGCGGCAAAACCACCCGTACACACAACCACCGCCCTAGATTGAATGGTACGGGTGATGCCGTCAGTTTCAACTACCACCCCAACAACCCGCCCGCGGTCCATCAATAGCGATTTAACCTCCGTTTTCAACATGAGCCTTATTTCATCCCTGGCAACATACTGCCTGTAGACTGCCAGTACCGCTTCCAGAAAGTCATGGTCCATGTAATAGCTTCTCGGTACTGTCCATTCCTCACCAAAAAGACCCTTAGCGGCTTTGCGATCGCGCTTCTTGAACACCCCCAATCTGTCCAGCCAGTCAACCGCAAAGCCCGCATGGCGGCAATAGAACTTCAGTATTTCGGCATCGCAGACCGACATCGCCCGCAGGTCGCGCATACAGTCTGCATAGAAGCGGTCGGGTGAGTCTTCGAAAACTCCGCAATCGAACTGGACCAGAGTCTGCGCACCGGAAAGACTGCCGGCATTACCAATTCCCGGAACCCAGCATCCACCGATGTGCGACGTCTTTTCACAATGCAGGACGCGGGCACCTTCACCGGCCGCAGCCATCGCGGCAACCAGTCCGGCACCGCCGGCACCGATTACAATGACATCAAACTCTGGAATATGCGGTGTCATTCTGCCAGTGATTCTATTTCATAAGAAGAAGCAAGGCAATCCAACCAACCGTTGAACAGCCCTTGAGGAAATCTCCTCAATGAGTCCTGATTTCACAGTAACCGTGACAGCCTGGCGCCTTGAAAGACCCAAACCCCTGTCATATAATCTAATTCTCAACACGAGCCGCCTCCGGTTGTGACGGTGGGAGGGATCGCATAGTGGTCTAGTGCGGCCGCCTGCTAAGCGGTTACACGAGGTTAAAACTCGTGTCACGGGTTCGAATCCCGTTCCCTCCGCCATGTAATACTGTTGCCCCAGCATATGCTCGTTCTCAGTCCTGCATCCATTGCATCCAATCCACTATAATTAGCCGCTATGCCCAAATACCACGTCTGGACCATCGGCTGTCAGATGAACAAGGCGGAGACCCGGGTAATCTCCGACTACCTTGAATCACTCGGCTATGCGCCAGCGGCCAGACCCGATGACGCCGACCTTGTCATCCTTAACACCTGCGTCGTCCGGCAGAGCGCCGAGCGCAAGGTCACCGGCACCCTGGGCTACCTCAAAGGCATTAAGAGGCCGGGGCAAAAGGTCATGGTCACCGGTTGTTTCGTTAACTCGCATCCCGACGACCTCAAGAAGCGCTACCCGCAGGTTGACCTGTTTTTCAAGCCGGGGGAAATCGAAGCCCTGCGTCAGTGGACGGCCGGCAGCGGCAAAGACACGGCTTCGAATCCGCAGTCACCGCCAGCCGATGTCACCGCCTACGTACCCATCATCCAGGGTTGTGACAACTTTTGCGCCTACTGCATCGTCCCCTTCCGGCGCGGCCGGGAAAAGAGCCGTCCGCCCGATGAAATCATCTGCGAGGTCGAACGTCTGGTACGGCGCGGTGTAAGAGAAATAACTCTGGTCGGCCAGAACGTCGATTCCTACGGCCATGACCTGCCCGGCAAGCCGGACCTCGCCGGCCTGCTCGGAGAAATCAACGGCATCGACGGCCTGTGGCGCATCCGTTTCCTGACCAACCACCCCAAAGACATGAGCGACCGTCTCATCGAAGCCATGGCCGGGCTGGACAAGGTCTGTGAGCAAATCAATTTGCCGGCGCAGGCCGGCGACAACGATATCCTCAAGGCCATGCGCCGCGGCTATACCATCGAGCACTACCGGGAGCTGGTCTCCCGCATTCGAACCATGGTGCCGGGCATTGCCCTGAGCACCGACCTCATCGTCGGCTTCCCCGGCGAGACCGAGGAGCAGTTCCAGCACACACTTGACCTGGTGCGCGATCTGCGCTTCGACAGCGTCTTCTGCGCCATGTACTCGCCGCGGCCGGAAACGCTGGCGGCACGCCATTATGAAGACAGCGTCCCGCAGGAGGTAAAAGAGGCCCGGCATAGAGCGGTCGAAGAGCTCCAGACACAAATTGCCACCGGAATTAACGCCGGCCTGCTCGGCAGGCCGGTCGAAGTCCTGGTCGAAGGGGAAAAGTCCGGCAAGTGGTTCGGCCGCACCCGCAGCAACAAGCTGGTGTTCTTCTCCAGCAGAACCGACTGCTTCGGCAGACTGGTCAATATTGAAATCACCCACACCAGCCCATGGCACCTCAGGGGGAAATTGCAGGAGGGTTGCTAAATCCTCCCGCTCTGGACTATCATTCCACTATGGTAACGGCCCGTTCCGAAGCTGAAATAGCTCCCCTGCACCAGCGCATTTCCGAACTCAAGAAGAAGCTGGGCGCTGTCATCGTTGCCCACAACTACCAGCGCCCCGAGGTGCAGGACATCGCCGATTTCGTCGGCGACTCGCTGGAGCTGGCCCGCATCTGCGCCGCCCAGAGAGCCGAGACCATCGTTTTCTGCGGCGTCGACTTTATGGCCGAAACGGCTAAAATCCTCAATCCATCGGCGACCGTCCTGCTGGCCCACGCTACCGCCTGCTGTCCCATGGCCCAGATGATTGATGTCGACGACCTGCGTGAGTGGAAAGCCAGATACCCCAAAGCGCTGGTCGTTTCATACGTCAATACCATGGCCGCTATCAAGGCAGAGAGCTACATTTGCTGTACCTCGGCCAACGGTCTCAAGGTGGTCGAGTCCGTCCCGTCCCACGAGGTCCTCTTCGTCCCCGACCAGAACCTCGGCCGCTGGATTTCGACCAGAACGGCCAAGAAGATGGTGCTTTATCCGGGCTTCTGCATCACCCACGCCCAGATTAAAGCGGCCGAGGCCATGGCGGCACGTCAGCGCTACCCCGAGGCCAAAATGCTCGTCCATCCCGAGGTGGACATCGAAGTCGCCCGGCTGGCCGACGCTGTTCTCAGCACCTCGCAGATACTCCGCTACGCCAGAGAAAGTCCGGCTACGACTTTCCTTATCGGCACCGAAGAGGGCATCCTCCACCGTCTGCAGAAGGAGAACCCGGGCAAGACCTTTTACCTGCTTTCCAGCAGTCTCATCTGCCCCAACATGAAGAAGACCCGGCTGGAAAACGTCATTCACGTCATGGAGAACCGCCGCAACGCCATTACAGTTCCGGAAGATATCCGGTTAATGGCAAAAGAGGCTCTTGACCGGATGCTGGCGGTTACCTAGGTTTACCCATGAACAGCTACGACTATATTATTATCGGCAGCGGCATTGCCGGTCTTTATGCCGCCCTTCAGGCGAGAGAGCACGGCTCGGTGCTGATACTGACCAAAGGCAGTATCGAGGACACCAATACCCGATATGCCCAGGGCGGTATTGCCGCCGCGATCGGCGAGAACGATTCAGCCGAACTGCATTACAAAGACACCATCGCCGCCGGCGCCGGACTGTGCGACCCCGAGGCCGTCCGCATCCTGGTCGAGGAAGCGCCGGACCGCATCGCCGACCTTATCA
>DAOUCU010000049.1:0-3161 GCA_034431935.1 Dehalococcoidia bacterium
TAAGAAACGGGCGGCCATTGAGTGCTGAAGGCCTCGTGGTCAATATCGAGGACCTGCGGAATGTCCTCTTCCCTCATGGGCCGGAGCCAGTATCTGTTACAGCCGCTTCCGGGGACCTGCCCCATACCTTGTCCCATCTCTGTTCTGATATTACACCAGCATCCGACGGTACCGGTTCCTGTTTGAATTCTAGCACAGGCGGAGCGGTTTGCCCCATTGTGAACCAGGGCATATAATAGATGCCGAGGGTCCGTTCACCATGCGCATTTCCCCATTTGGCTTCAGTAGGGTTTACCATCGCCGTTCGCGGCGGAAGCTGTCATTGGCCAGACTAGCCGTGTATCTGGGCCTGCTGGTGCTTTCCCTTTCTCTGCTGGTCTCCAATCAGGCCAGTGCGGCACCGGTGGTCAGGGTGCTCGATGTCCAGGGCGATATCGTGCCGGTGGTTGCCGACTACCTTGACAGAGCCATTACCCGGGCTGAGGCCGATGGTGTAGCGGTGGTTGTTATCAGGCTGACCACACCCGGCGGGCTTCTTGACACGACCCAGCGCATCGTCCAGCGCATCTTAAATGCCCGCGTGCCCATAGTCGTGTACGTCGCCCCGGCCGGCGGCTGGGCGGGCTCGGCGGGTACTTTCATTACGCTGTCAGCGCATGTCGCCGCCATGGCCCCGGGGAGCCGCATCGGTGCGGCAACACCGGTCTCCATGGGGACAGAACTGCCGGAGGAGATGAAAAAGAAGGTCACCGAGGACTCGGCGGCCTTTATCCGGAGCATTGCCCAGATGCGGGGCAAGGATCCGGACCAGGCGGAGAATGCGGTGACCGAAGCCCGCTCCTATTCGGACAGCGAGGCCCTCCAGCGCAATCTGATTGACATCCGGGCGCGGGACATGGACGACCTTATGCTCCAGCTTGACGGGCGGAAGGTGAAGCTGGTCGGCGATCAGGAGGTTGTCCTGAACACACGCGGCTTTGTGCTTGAGCCGCAAGAGATGAACGCCATTGAGAGCCTGATGCATGTCATCAGCAACCCGAACATCGCTTATCTACTGCTGAGTCTGGCCAGTATCGGGCTTATTGTCGAGATTTCCAATCCCGGCCTCATTTTCCCGGGTGTCTTCGGCGGCATTTGTCTTCTCCTTGCCTTCTATTCTCTCGGGGTGCTCAATGCTTCCTGGGGAGGCGTCGCGCTGATTATGCTGGCCTTTGGATTATTCATCGCCGACCTTTTTATCACGTCACACGGTGTTGTGACCGCTGGAGGTGTTGTCGCAATGGTGCTGGGTTCACTGATGTTGTTTAGCGGCGGTTCATCGACGGGACTGGAGGTAAATCGCGGACTGATTGCGGGTGTGGTAGTATTTATCACGGCGTTCTTCGTTTTTGTCCTCGGGGCGGTGGTACGTGGCCAGAGGCGCCGACCGGCAGTTGGCCGTGAGGAGATGGTCGGGCAGAAGGCCCTTGTCTTGACCCGGCTCCAGCCTAAAGGTACAGTCCTTTTCCAGGGGGAAAGATGGGATGCCGAACTGGATAGCGGGTCGGTGGAGGCTGGGGAGGAAGTCATTGTGACCAGAGTCGACGGGCTTAAACTTTTAGTAAAGCGAAAATAGAACTGGGAGGTGATTCATGGTTGACTTTGTCCTGATTGTGATTGTGGTGCTTGTGTTGGTGGTGATACTGAGCGCGGCCATCAGGGTTGTCCAGGAGTACGAGCGCGGCGTTGTCTTCCGGCTCGGCCGCTATGTCGGGATCCGCGGGCCGGGTCTGGTCTTTCTGATCCCATTTATCGAGCGGATGCAGAAAATCGGTCTGCGCGTCATTACCATGGACGTTCCGGCGCAGGAAGCCATCACCCGGGACAACGTGACGGTTAAGGTTGATGCCGTCGTCTATTTCCGCGTTGTCGAGGCTTCGGATGCGGTCCTGAAAGTCCAGGACTACGTGCGGGCGACCTCGCTCCTTTCGCAGACGACACTGCGTAATGTGGTCGGTCAGTCGGAGCTGGACGAGCTTCTGGCCCACCGCGACCGGATTAACGAGAAGCTACAGAAGATAATTGATGAGGGCACGGCGCCCTGGGGTGTTAAGGTGACCATGGTCGAGGTCAGGGACGTGGAGATGCCGCAGACGATGCAGAGGGCCATGGCGGCCCAGGCCGAGGCCGAGCGCGAGCGCCGCGGTAAGGTGGTCCATGCCGAAGGCGAGTTCCAGGCGGCGGAAAAGCTGGCCCAGGCGGCCAAGATTATCGCGTCCGAGCCGGCGGCCATCCAGTTACGCTACCTGCAGACACTGGTGACTATCGCCACCGAGAAGACAAACACCATCCTCTTCCCGTTGCCGATAGACATTCTTGCGGCCATGACCAGCAAGGCCACCGAGAAGAAGTAGACTTTTTATCAGCCAGCATGCATTGGGCGGCCCGCACGGGCCGCCCAATGCATGTTTATCATTCCGAGAGAGCGTTAGCGACTGAGCAAGCTGGCGAAACATGTCTCCATGTCGTTAGCTCTTAAGCACCGTCACATCGCCGGCGACCACCGTTGTCAGGCTGCCGTCATCGCGCCGTAGTAGCAGAGCGCCGCTGGCAGTCACGTCCTCGACAAGTCCCTCCATGACCGCATCGCCGGACTGGACACGTACTTTCTTGCCGATGGACACCATCCGGGCGCGCCATTCCGGGGCTAGGCTGTCGCCGGAACGGAGGCGGAGGTAGAATTGCTCGAGGCGGTTGAGCAGGGCGGCGGTGATTTCTTCGTAAGATACCGGTCGGCCGAGCTCCTGGGAAAGGCTGGTGGCGATTGGGGCGATGTCGGGCCGGTCGCCGATGTTGACATTGATGTTCAGGCCGATACCGATGATGGAGTAGCCGAGTTCCTCTCCCCTGATTTCGTTCTCAATCAGGATGCCGCAAACCTTCTTACCGGCAATAAGGATATCGTTAGGCCACTTGATGCCGGCGTCAAGCCCGGTGGTGTCTCTTATGGTATCGGCAACTGCCAGCGAGGCCGCCATGATGAGCTGGGGTACCCGGGAGAGGTCGGGGTGGAGGATGACCGACATCGCCAGGCTGCCGGGCGGGGAGAACCAGTCCCGCCCGAGCCGTCCTCGCCCCCCCGTCTGCTCGCCGGCGATGATTGTGGTGCCTTCCGGAGCGTC
>DAOUCU010000050.1:0-32657 GCA_034431935.1 Dehalococcoidia bacterium
ACCGCCAGCGGTATCGCCTCAGCCACCGGAGGGGAGCATTCCTCGCTGAAGACGTAGTCCGGGGAGATTTCGACGGCGATGATGGCGATGTTTTCGTCCCTGGGAACCGACATCCCGAGGCGGCGGCCGAGGTCGAGGGCGGCGGTCAGGGTAGTATCATGCGGGGAGGCGGAGTGGCGGGTAATGTCAATATCTTTTACAGTAAGCTGGTGAACGTCACCGACTCTGCCGTTTCTGGTCTGGATGGCGTCGACGATAATCAGTCGGTCGTAGCCGATGAGGACATCCAGCAGCGCCAGGCCCGAGGCGGTGGTCTCCAGTATAGCAACGTTTTCGTCCTTGACGCGCTTTTCAACCTCACGTGCGACGCGCAGGCCGACGGAGTCATCGCCAAGAATGGGATTGCCGAGACCGAGAACGAGGGTCTTCATACAATGGGTAGGATACAGGAGGAGGTTTCTGTTGACAAGGCGGTCTACCACACAGATGCTTTCGGCCGCACCCGCCCGCGGCGGGCATCCCTATGGCCTCGGAATAGCGCAAAAAAGAGGGGGCCGGTCGGCCCCCTCTTATGACACTGCGTCCGGTCTACTTGGTCGGCTTCTTCTTCAAGGCCTCGCGGCGCACGGCCAGCTTGGCCAGCCTGGCTTCGGTCTGGTCCTCCATCAGCTGGGCGAACTCACAGCGGATGCAGTTGAAGACCCGGGAGCAGAGGCGCGCCGAAACATCCCCCTTAAGAGCATAGCGGCAGGTGCGCATTGTGCCCGGCAGAGCCTTAAGCCGCTCCAGGGCGGCCGCAATCTCCGGTGATTCACCGGCCGACTGCATCTGCTGGTCGAACTCGCAGGTCAGGCAGTTGAAATCGTTAGTGCACATGCGGTAGCGTACCACGCCCATCTTCATCCAGACACAGGGCTTGGCCTTGCCCGGGGTTTCCGCCTCTTCAACGCCGGTCATCCCACCCAACCCGGCGGCGGCCCGCTTTGCCCTGGCCAGCCACTGCCTGGCATCAAGATGCCCCGGCGAGAGAATAAGAACCTTCTCAAACCCTTTGACGGCATCGGCATAAGCCCCTTTGTGGAACGCCGCCTGGCCCTGCTCCAGGGCACTCCGGATGGCCTCTTCGCGGCGGATGACCTCCTGGGTCTTCACCGGGACCGGGGCAGGAGTCAGTGGCTTGCCAATGAGGATCTCCTCGAGCAGTTTCTCAATTTTCTCCGGGGAGAAGGGCTTGATAACATAGTCAACGGCGCCGGCCTTCATGGCCTCGGAGGCTGTCTCCGGCGAGGGGTAGGCGGTAATCATGATGGCCTGAAGCTCGGGGTTTTCACCTCGGGCTTCCTTGATAACCTGAATGCCGTCCTTGCCGGGGAGCTTCAGGTCAACGACCATAGCGCCAAACTTCTCTCTCTTGGCCATTTCCAGCGCCTGCTCGCCGTCCTCAGCCGCGGCCACGGCATAGCCCACCTCGGTGAGCCAGTCTTTCAGGGACTCGCGGACGATGGTCTCGTCTTCTACCAGCAATACTGTCTTGCTCATTTTATTTAACCTCCATATACAGTCGGTTTTAGCACCCACTGGATATGGTGCAATTATTGTGCCAGTTGTGGGGGCCTCTACCTCTTAAAGAGGGCAACGCCTCTTTAATTTTCCCCAATAGCGGGGGCAAGACGATGGAGGTTTCTAAGGGGGGCAGTCGCCCCTCTTAAACACAGCTGTGTGTAAAAAGATTAATCATGCTTGTCTAATTTATTTACTGACAGGCCGTATTCCCTGAGCTTATTGTAGAGGGTCATGCGGGTAATGCCGAGTATCCTGGCGGCTTCAGAGACATTACCGCCGGTCTGGCGCAAAGTGCTGGCAATACATTCTTTCTCCACCTCGCGGAGATTTTTGCCGGCCAGTGAGACCGGAGCCGCTGCGGTGCCAACGCCAGGCAGTTCATCCGGGGTAATGAATTCACCCCTGGCCAGAATAACTGCCCGCTCGACGGCATTCTCAAGCTCTCGGATATTGCCGGGCCAGTCATATTTAAGCACCAGCTCTTTCGCCTCCGGCGAGAAGTCTTTGATATCTTTATGGTTCTCCATGGCAAACTTACGCAGGAAGTGCTCCAACAGCGCCGGGATGTCTTCCTTACGCTCGCGCAGCGGCGGCAGGTGGATGCCAACCACATTCAAGCGATAGAAAAGGTCTTCACGGAACCTCCCCTCCTCCATAGCCTTCTTGAGGTCCTTGTTGGTGGCTGAAATAAGACGCACGTCCACCTTAACCGGCTCGTTGCCGCCGACCCGGCTGAACTCCTTCTCTTCAATGACCCGTAAAAGGTGCACCTGAACGTTGGGGCTGATATCACCGATTTCGTCGAGGAAAAGCGTCCCGCCGTGGGCATACTCGAACTTGCCCTTCTTCTGGCCGGTAGCGCCGGTAAAGGCACCGCGCTCGTGGCCGAAAAGCTCGCTCTCAAGCAGGCTTTCCGGCAGGGCGGCACAGCTCACCGCCACGAACGGCTTGCCCCGCCGCAGGCTGAGGTTGTGGATGGCCCGGGCGATTAGCTCCTTGCCGGTGCCGCTCTCGCCGGTAATGAGGACAGTGGCATTGCTTTTGGCCACCACCCTGACCACCTCGAAGACCTGCTGCATGCGGTGGCTCTTAGCAATGATGTTTTCAAAGCGGTACTGGCTGTCCAGCTTCTGTCTGAGGCTCAAGTTCTCCTTGACCACCTGCTGGTGCTCAACGACTTTCTTGATAACCAGCTCCAGCCGCTCCGGGCAGAAGGGCTTCTCAACGTAGTCATAAGCACCCTGCCTGATGGCTTCAATGGCGGTAGAAACGCTGGCGAAAGCGGTGACGACGATGACATCGGTATCCGGACAGGAGTCTTTAAGCCTTCTGGTCAACTCGATGCCGTCCATACCGGGCATGACCAGGTCGGCGATGACGACATCCGGCTCGTCCCGTGCGGCCAGCTCCAGCGCCTTAGCGCCATCTTCAGCGACAGCAACATCGTAGCCAAGGTCCTTGAGCCACTCGCGCAGGGAGTCGCGGATGCTGGACTCATCGTCGACAACCAGTATCTTAGCGGGCCGATTCACGCCTCAACTCCAGATAGATGCTGAAGGTAGTACCCTTGCCCACCTCACTATCGACCTTAATCCGTCCCTTATGGCGCTCGATGATGCCATGGACTACGGCCAATCCCAGCCCAACCCCCTTGCCCCGCTCTTTGGTGGTGAAGAACGGAGTGAACAGCTTGCGCATATTCTCCTTGGGGATACCGACGCCGGTGTCCGAGACGTCCACCTTCACCCAGTCTTTTTTCTTGCCGCCGATATCATCCTCGGTAACAACTGACGTACGCAAAGTAAGCTTGCCGCCGCCGGGCATGGCCTGGATGCCATTCAATATCAGGTTGGTAAACACCTGGCGCAGCTGATCGAAATCGGCCAGGACCATCAGGGCCACCGGGCTGAACTCTCTAACCACCTCCACTTTCTGCATATGGGCCTGATGGCCAACCAGTGCCAGCGACTGTTCCAGGACATCGTTGATGTCGAGGAGCCGCAACATTGGCTCGGACTGCCGGGCGAAGTCCAGCAGGTTGCGGATGATGCGCGAACTGCGGTTGATTTCGGCCTCAATCTTGGCAAGCTGGCTCACCGCTTCTTCCTTAGAAAAACTATCTCCGGATATTTTCTTAGAAATAAGCTTGGTATACACTAGGACACCGGCCAGCGGGTTATTCAACTCATGGGCGATGGCTCCGGCCATCTGGCCCAGCGAGGTCAGCTTTTCCGCCTGGATAAGCTGTTCCTGGGTCGCTTTCAGGCGCTTTACCAGGAACGGCCAGCACATATCGCTCTCGGCCAGTCCCCGATAGACGGCCACCGCTTTTTCACGGCAGGTACGATAGCCGCAGGCGCCGCAGTTAAGCTCATCGTCGGGGCGCTTCTTGTCGGTTAGGCTCAAAATGCCCCGTATCTCTTCCTCGCTGGGATACGGCAGGTTAACATACTGGTTGGTGTATTTGCGCTTCAGGTTTACATGGCCGTATCTGGCAATATCGGCTTCCGTCTGTGCCGGGTCGGCCTCGTTACGCGCATACTCGAGGATAAGCTCCTTCTTTTTCAAGAGGCTGACATCCCTCTGGATCACCGGCCCCTCGGCACAGCTTTCACACATATAGAGTTCCACAAAGGAAGGCTTGATTTCTTTCCTGGCCAGGTCGGCGATTACCTCACGTACCCGCTGGAAGCCCTCGGCAACAACGATATCATTTCTGGCAGGATCGCCAGACATACCCGCCGTCGTGGCATAGCTCCCGGGGAACGAGCCGACGCGGGCGCGGTTGGGCCTGGGGCCGGTCGTCGGCATGTCCTCCTGCATTTCAGCAACGATGTCTTTCTGGGCGAACAGTTCTTCAAGCTCCCCGAAGGTAATGACGGCATCGATGGCTCCGGTCACTCTGGGATCCTCGCGTTCGGCGCGGGCGGCGACACAGGGACCGATAAACACCACCTTGGAACCGGGCCTGTAGCTCTCTTTGATAACGCGCCCCATGGCAATAATCGACGATACCACCGGCGCCAGATTATCGAGAAGCTCCGGATAGTACTTTTCGATATAGGTGACCACCGCCGGGCAGTTGCTCGATATCAGCGGTATGGCCGAGCCTTCACCGAGGAGACGCTTGTATTCCCGGGCGACAAGCTCACCGCCGAAAGCGACTTCAACCACTTCCATGAAGCCGAGCCGCTTCAGGGCGGCGACAAGTTGTCCCGGCCTGACGCCGGGGAAGGCGGCGGGAAACGAGGCGCCGAGAATGGCTATCGGCGCCGGCTGCTGGCCGAGCAGAATCCAGACATTGCCGATATCGCTCTCAAGCTGCTTGGCGCCCTGACTGCAGACCCTGATGCAATTGCCGCAGGAGATGCAGTTCTCCTTGATGACCTCGGCCAGCCCTTCCTGCACTTTGATGGCATGGGCCGGGCAGGTACGGATACAGGCGTAGCAGCTGCGGCATTTGTCCCGGTTAGTAAAAATTACCGCCATGTCAAACGCCTCCCCCGGCCCGATGGCGCTTCCAGGAGTTCGGTATCTTAAGTTCCTTCCGCAGGCTGGCCACCGCCCGACGCGAAATGGCTACGCCGAAATTATCCCGGAGCCGCCGCCGCATCAATTCGTCGGAAAGGGGCTCCTCCTCGCCGGCAATTAGTCGGGCCACAAGCTCCCGGCGGAACCGCCTGGGACGCGGGAAGAAGTCCCGGAGCGCCTTTTCTCCCCACGGGGTGTCAACACTGCGGCCGGCAAGACAACGGCTGATGGAGCTGGGCGCCAGTCCGGTGATTCTGGCCGCCTCCCTCTGAGTAAACGGGAGGAGCGCTTTGGGGTCACCCGTTTCAAGATAGAGGTTCTGCCGGGCGATGACCGTCTCCAGAATACGAAACAGCGTATCACGCCGCCGGTTAATCATCTCCAGCTTCCGCAACAGGTCCCTCAGATCCCTCGCCTCCGCCGCCGTGAAAGCGCCGGCTTCCTTGAGCCGTGCCAGCTTCTCATAGTCGATGATGTAGCGGCCGCGGGCATGTCCCGGCGAATAATAGCCGATAACGAAGCCTCCAGGGCCGCGCTCAATGGCCGCGACTCTGGAGTAGCGGACAACCCGGTCGCCAAGGGCTGAAGGATGATAGAACTCGGCGGCGACCGAAAAATCATCAACCAGACTGTTAATCCGCCTGGCCTCTTCCGTGGTCAGACCGCAGGCATCGGCGATCTCTTCTACGCTAAGCTCCGGCTCCGGGTAAAGAAAATAACGTTTGAACTTGTCCGGGCCTACCTTTCGCGCCAGCCCGGCCAGGTCCTGTCTGGTGGACAGCAGAGACTCAGCATCGAAGGAGCCGGTATCAGCGGCGGCCATGGCTTCGGTGTCAAATAGCCGGCGCGAGACATCGCTACCCGGCAGGCGCTCGCGCCGCACGACCCGCTCGTGCTCGAACAGCCGACGGAACAGCGGCGACTGCTCCACCTCTTTGACAAGGCGGAGAAAGTCGTCTTCCGGCATCTCAAGAACCTGCGCCTGCTCCATCAGGGCCGACAGGCGCATTTCCTGCCGCATGCCCGTTACCTGCTTCTGCTTCATCTCTCCCCCGGAGACCAAACAATCAGCAACCGCTGTCTAATAGTTATACGCCGCCCCATCCACCAGCCCTTCCCAACAAAAAGGGCTGCCGGGAGACCTGCTCCCGAACACAACTTTTTGTATCCGGCCCGTACTACCCCCCGGCTTACCCCTTCAGATACTGGCTGAGACGATCAACCACCCTGCCCTGATGGTCGCGGATGACGACCTCCATGGGCGCCTGGCCGGGCAGAGAATGGGTGGCACAGCCAAAGCACGGGTCGTAAGGCCGCCAGGCCATTTCAACCCTGTTGAGAAGCCCCTCGGTTACCGGCTGGCCTGGCTTAATCAGCCCCTTAGCCGCTTTGTTAACAGAAATATTGATAGCGGCCGCGTTGTTTACCGTTGCCACGATGAGATTGGCCTTCTTAATGATGCCTTTCTCATCGGTGAGGTAATGATGGAACAGGGTGCCGCGCGGAGCCTCAACCACGCCAACTCCCTCAGTGGGCACCGCGGTAGGTATCGTCCGGAAGTTGGGATTGGTAATCTCGGGGTCGCGGGCAAGCTCAAGCAGCCGCTCCGCGGCATACATCAGCTCCACCAGGCGCGCCCAGTGCGTAGCCAGCGTGTGGTGCACCGGCTTGCCGCCCAGGGTCGAGTAAAACTTCTCGTAGGCTTCCTGAGCCAGAGGCGTCGCCATGCCGTCGGCGGCATTGAGCCGGGACAGCGGCGTACATTGGTAGATGCCGCTTTCCTTACCGGGGATAAAACCTTTCCAGCCGATTTTCTTCAGGAAGGGGAACTTGATATATGTCCACGGCTCTACGTGCTCGGCAACATGATCGAGGTAGTCTTGAGCACTAAACTTAACGAACTCTTTGCCGTCGGGATCGACCACACGTACCTTGCCATCATAGAAGTTGGTCCGATTCTTATCATCCACCAGCCCCATGTAGTAAGTCTTCTGGGTATAAGCGTCACTGAGGATAAGGTCAACATAAGCTTTGTTCTTGAGTACGATATCGTCAAAGACCTTGAGTGACAGCTTACCGAACTCAACCGCATCCCGGGCAATTTCCTCCACCTCTTTACGTTCTTCCTCGTTCAAGCCCTTGCTGACACCGCCGGGGAGGCCGAAGACCGGGTGCACCGCCCGGCCGCCGAGCAAGTGGATAATCCGGTGATTGCGCATCCGGGTCCTGATGACAGCGCCAGCCAGTTCCATACCAACTTTGCCGATGACACCGAGGATATTGCGCTCGGCCACCGGTGCCTCCGGGCCCATAACGAAGTCAGGGCCGCCCAGAATGTAGAAATGTGTGGTGTGGTCGGTCACAAAAAATGCTGAGTAGAAAAGCTCGCGGAGCTTTTTGGCCACGCTCGGCGGGTCGACGTGAAAGACCGCATCCAGAGTCTTGGCGGATGCGATGTGATGTGCTTCCGGGCAAACGCCGCAGATGCGCTGGGTTATCTGGGGCATGTCCTCAGCCAGACGCCCTTCGGAAAAGCGCTCGAAGCCTCTCAACTCAGGTACCTGAAAATAGCTGTTGGCTACCTCGCCCTTATCGTCGAGAAAGATTTCTATCTTGGCGTGACCTTCCAGCCTGGTTATCGGATCAATCGTTATCCTGTTCATTTTATCCTGGCCCTCCTCAACAGCGAATCCGGCAGGCTATAGCGGTAAAAGGTCCCCACCGGGTCCGGGATGGTGTCAACAATCTTCTTAATTTCGTCCGGATCCTTGGAATCGATGATCGAAGCCACGGCACCGAGGAAGTGCGCTCCCTGGTCGGCTACACCCTCCACCGGTCCGTAGCATCCGGTGCACGGCATGTTGGCCGCCGGACAGGGCGCTCCGCAGCCACCGCGGGTGGCAATGCCGGCGCAGAGGAATCCCTGCTCGAGAAGGCAGGTCTCCGGCTCCGGAACTTTCTGCCAGGTGCGATAAAAAGCCTTGACCTTCTTTTCTCCCTTTCGCCGCGGGCATTCATCACAGACCGCCTTGGCAGTGTGGGTAATCACGGTACCTTTCGGCGGCAGTTTGCCGCTAATCAGAGCTTCCAGCGCCAGCCAGGTCGTCCTTTCCTCGGGCGGACAGCCGGGGATGGTGTAATCAACATCAACGGTGTGGTGTAAGGTCTTGACTGAATCATAAAAGACCGGAATGTTAAGTTCGCCCTCCGGGACCTGGAATTTGGGCTGGGGCACCACCCTGTCCTTGTTGTCGGTAGATACCGTATCGAAGTACACCGTCTGGAAGATTCGTTCCCGGTTATGAAGATTACCAAGGCCGGGCACGCCGCCTTCGTGAGCGCAGGCACCGTAGCTGATCATCACCCTGGACTTTTCGCGGAGCATCTTGGCCATGTGCTCCTGCTCCGAATTGCGGATGCCGCCATTGAAAAGACAGACGTCAATGCTCTTCGGCGGCATCGCTTCGACATCTTTATACTTGACGTCAATAGCCACCGGCCAAAAGACGATATCAGCTACCTCGACCAGCTTGAGAAGCTTTTCGCCAATCATAAGCTCGGCGATTTCACAGCCGCCGCAGCTTGCCGCCCAGTAAAGCGCCACTTTCAACTTGCCCATGGTTCCTCCTTACGAGTTGCGGGCAAAAGGTCCGAGCGCCCGGACCTTTTCGGTCATGTCATTCACGATGGCCACGAAACGGTCCCCCTCCGAGGCTGAAACCCAGTCGAGCCGCACCCTATCGTCTTCTATCCCCATCTGGGCCAGCAGTTTCTTCAACAGGGGGAAGCGCCGCATTGTCTTATAGTTTCCTTCGGCGTAGTGACAGTCGCCAGGATGACAGCCCAGCACCAGGACGCCATCGGCGCCGAGTTCGAATGCCTTGAGGATAAAAGCTGGTTCCACACGGCCACTGCACATCACGCGGACAATCCTCACGTTGGGCGCGCTCTTCATCCGGGCGGTACCGGCCAGGTCAGCGCCACGGTAGGAGCACCAGTTGCAGAGGAAGCCGACAATCTTGGGTTCCCAGCTCATCTGTCACGCCTCCTTACGCCCGCACCTTGAGATAGGGCGAGAGTACTTTCTCCCAGGGGACGATGTTCTTGTCCAGACCAACTTCCTTCGGTGTCAGTCCAAAAGCAATCCCCATCAACTGGGTGCTGGCCAGGACCGGCATCGAAAAATTGCTTTTGAACCTCCGGTTTACCCGCATCTGGGTGGCATCAACATTACTGTGGCACAGCGGGCATAGCGTCGTCGCCATGGCCATAGCGCCGTTATCGGCGGCATTATCGAGCAGTTTCCAGACAAGCTTTAGCGCCATATCAGGCTGGCTGATAAGCTGAGCGCCGCCGCAACACTGAGCCTTCAGCGGGTAGTTCACCGCTTCTGCCCCCAGAGCTTCCACAATCTGGTCGAGCCATACCGGGAACTCCGGGTTATCCGGCCCGTACGGCCGGGTCTCGTGGCAGCCATACCAGCAGGCAAGCTTGAGGCCCTTCAACGGCACCTTTACCCTGGCGGCGATGGTCTCCAGCCCGATATCGTTGACGAAGACGTCAATCAGGTGCCTTACACGGACTCCGCCTCCGTAGTGAAGTCCGACGGCGGAAAGGGCCTCGTTGACCCTGGGGCCGATTCTCGTGTCTTCAGTAATAGTCACGTGTGCGTTCTTGAGGTTCCGGTAACAGCAGGAGCACGGGGCTACCAGATCCAGGCCGGTCTTTTCCGCCAGGGCCAGGTTCCGGGCGGCGATGCTGACCGAGTATAACTCGTGAATCGGCGCCCCGGGACACCCACAGCAGGTCCAGTCCTCAAGCTCCTTAAGCTGGATATCCAGTATCCTGGCCACGGCCATCAGGGAGCGCTCAATGGGAACGCCTTCTGACTCCATGGCACAGCCGGGGTAGTAAGCATAGTACCTCACTTGGCACCTCCGGTTTCCGTCCTCATTGACTGCAGTTTCCGGATAATCTTTACCACATCATCAGCGCCTTTAGTCCTTTTTGGCGGTGTGAGCTTGAGACGGCCGCGGGTAAACAGCGCCCATGCGGTCGGCAGAGCGCCCAAAGCGGTAAGAGGATTCACTCTGAGATAGTACCTGATAAAAGTGCCCAGCTCCCAGATGCGGCCGCGCTTGATGCTGTCACGAAGGCTCCGGTAGAGCGGCATTGTCCTCGTCCGGGGCCGGTAGCCTTCACGCTCGGCAATCGCCTCCACGGCATGGATAAGGCTGGCAGGCTTGATGCCGCGGGGGCAGCGCACCGTGCATTTATAGCACGACACGCAGTAGAAAGTGGAGGCGCTGGTCAGCACCTCCTCCTTCATGCCGGCGCGGATCATGGCGATTACCCTGCGCGGCTGGTACTGCCACCACTCAGAAGTGGTACAGGAGCCACTGCAGACTCCGCACTGAATACATTCCCTGACCTTTTCCCCGCCCGGCTCGGCGGCGACCTGATTAACGAACAGGTTGGGGTCGTTCACCCTGATGTAGGGCCCCAGAACATCCTTCTTGCTCATGGCTGAGTCCTCCTCGAATCCAAAGCGCCGTGCTACACCAGCACGCCTTCGATCTCGGCTTCAATCTGCTGGGTGGTGAAGTGCTTCTGGGTTATGGCACAGCTCGGACAGGTAGCCACACAGGTGCCACAGCCCTTGCACAGCACTTCGTTGACGCGGGACACCTTCTTGTCCTCAATATAGCTGATGGCATTGTAAGGGCACATGAGGTTGCAGACACGACAGCCAGAACACTTGTCTTCATCGATACTGGCGATGGCCGTTTCCACGGCAACTTTGCCCTTGCTGATAAGGGCCAGCACGCGCGCCGCCGCGGCTGAGGCCTGGGCCACCGTGTCCGGGATATCTTTCGGCCCCTGGCAGCAACCGATGACAAAAACCCCGTCGGTCATGGTGGCCACCGGGTCGAGCTTGGGATGCTTCTCCAGGAACCAGTTGGCCGGCCCACAGGATATCCCGAACATCCGCGCTACAGCATCAGCATCTTTATGAGGCTCGAGCGCGCAACTCAGGACGACCATGTCTACCGGCAGGCGGCGCTGGCGTCCGACCAGCGTGTCCTCGAACTGGATAATCAGCTTGCCTTCTTCCTCCGGCCGTTCGGCCACGTCGGTGATTTCACCGGGCCGGCCCCGGAAGAAGATGGTGCCCTCCTTCAGCACTCGGTTGTAGAACTCCTCGAAACCTTTCCCGGCGCTCCTCATGTCAATATAGAACTCGAAGCACTCGACACCGGGCAGACGCTCCTCAATAAGGTGAGCGAATTTGAGCGAGTGCATACAGCAGAGACGGGAGCAGTATTCATGGTAGTTGGCATCGCGGCTGCCAACGCAGTGGATAAGGCCCACCCGCTTCGGCTCATTGCCGTTCTTAAGCAGTATCCTACCACCGGTAGGCCCGGTGGCGTTGACCATGCGCTCGAATTCGAGGCTGGTCAGGACGTTATCAAGCCGGCCGTAACCGTACTGGACCATCGGCGTCGGGTCGAAGAGCTGGTAGCCGGTAGCGAGAATGATGTTGCCCACGTCCAGCTCGACGATTTCCTCTTTCATGTTGTGGTCAATCGCCTTGCGCTCGCAGACCTTAACGCACTCCAGACACTCCGAGCACACGGCACAGTTGAGACAGCGGCTGGCCTCTTCGATGGCCGTCTTTTCGTCAAAGCCAAGCTCGACCTGCGCGAAGGAACCGGCACGCTCCTTCACCGGCAGGAGCGGCATCCTGGCCCGGGCCTTAAGCTCCACACCTTTCTTGGGCACATCCTTTACCCGCTCCCGGTGATCGGGGCGGTCCTTCCTGAGGTCAGCGCCGCGCAGATAGCGGTCAATCGAGACCGCCGCTTCCTTACCTGCGGCCACACTGTTGATGACGTCCGATGGTCCGGATACGACATCGCCGCCGGCGAAGACGCCATCGATGTTTGTTTCGAGCGTTACCTGGTCGACCACCACCGTTCCCCAACCGGTAAAAGCCAGCTCTTTGGGTAAAGCCGCTTTGTTGACCGACTGGCCGACGGCGACAATAACATTATTGCAATCGAGGTCGAACTCCGAGCCTTTGACCGGGGACGGGTGCCTCCGGCCGCTGGCGTCCGCCTCCCCCAGCTCCATACGGATACACTTGATTCCGGCGAGCGTACCGTCCTTGGTATTAATTCTTACCGGGGCCGCCAGGAACTGGATTTTGACGCCCTCGTTCTCCATCTCGGCGACCTCTTCCGGATAGGCCGGCATTTCTGCCCGGGAGCGGCGGTAGACAACCGTAACCTCCTTGACGCCCATCCTCCTGGCGACGCGGGCGGCATCGACCGCGGCGTTGCCGCCGCCGATGACCACCACCCTATCGCCCAACCCAACCCGGCTCCCTGAAGCCGCCTGTTTGAGAAAGTCCAGCGCCTGTATGACGCCGGGGGTGTCCTCGCCCGGGACGCCGAGCTTAACGCTTTCCGAGGCGCCGGTCCCGAGGAAGATTGCCTTATAGCCCTGGTTAAAGAGTTCGGAGAGGTTCTTGACCGGGGTGTTGAGCTTGATTTCCACCCCGAGCTCCTGGATATAGGCTATCTCGTTGTCCAGTATTTCTTTGGGCAGGCGGTATTCGGGAATCGCCCAGCGCATCATACCGCCGGCCCTGGATGAGGCCTCGAAGACGGTTACTCTGTATCCTTCGCGCACCAGGTCGTAAGCACAGGCCAGACCGGCGGGACCGGAACCGACGACGGCGACCCTGGCCTCTCTGGTCACCTTGACCGGGCTGGCTTTCTGCCGGCCCGTCTTGAGCTCATAGTCAGCCATAAAACGCTTGAGCGACCGGATGGCGATTGGTTCGTCAACCCTGCCGCGCTCGCATTCCGACTCGCACGGGTGAGTGCAGACCCGGCCGCAAACGCCGGCGAACGGCATCGTCCGGCGCAGGACTTCAAGCGCCTCCTTGAACTTACCCTTCGAAATCAGGGCGACATAGCCATGGGCGTTGACCCCGGCCGGGCAGGCCACGGAGCAGGGGGACTTACCGCCCTTGTCAATGACAAAGGCGCCGGGCACCGCCTGAGCAAACGGCCGGTAGGTAGCCTTACGCTTGCTCATGCCCATCTCAAACTCGGCGGGCACCTCAACCGGGCAGACCTTGGCACACTCCCCACAACCGGTGCAGTCTTTGGTGCTGACGTACCTGGCCTTCTTACGCACCTTGACTTTGAAGTTCCCCACGTACCCGGAAACGTCAATAACCTCGCTGTAGCTAAGAAGCTCGATATAGGGACTGGAGCCGACCTGGGTCATTTTCGGGGTCAGGATGCAGGCGGAGCAGTCAAGGGTGGGGAAGGTCTTGTCCATCTGAATCATGTGGCCGCCGATGCTCGGCTCCCGCTCCACCAGGTAGACCTTGTGCTCCGACTCGGCAATTTCCAGTGCCGCCTGTATGCCGGCAATACCGCCACCAACAATCAGGGTGTTGGGATTTACAGGCACTTCTCTGGTCATCAACGGCTCATGGAAAAAGACGCGCTTGACCGCCGCTCTAACCAGCGCCTTGGCCTTTTCACTGGCTTTGGCACGGTCGTCAGTCACCCAGGAGCAGTGCTCCCGGATGTTGGCCATTTCGAAGAAGTAGGGGTTCAGCCCGGCAGTCTGGATGGCCCGGCGGAAGGTCGGCTCGTGCATCTGGGGAGAACACGAAGCTACAACCACCCGGTTGATACCGAGCTCCTTAATATCACTCTTAATCATCTCCTGGCCGGGATCGGAGCACATGAACTTATACTCCCGGGCCACAGTCACATTAGGCAGTTTCTTGGCAAACTCGACCACACTTTCAACGTCAACTGTCTGCGAAATATTAACGCCGCAGTGACAAATATAGACGCCGATTCTCTTTTCCATGCCATACCCTCCTGGCAAACTCAGTCACCGCAGAGAAGCAATTAAGACCGTCAATACAGGTCGCTCGAAAACGGGACCCGGCGCAGGCAACACCAGTCCCGGGAGGTTGACAGTTGAGAAGGCGAGGATCGAGGCCGGTGCCCAAAGACAGCCCTGCTGTCACGCTCGCCGCCCGCTTCCCTGACGCGGACTCTGTCTATTTTTTTATCATGCCAACGGGCAACACGCAATACCTGACAGGCCTTTCCACGGAAAATCCGGTACTAACACTTATATCATGATTAGGTGCAAACACTTAGGCACGGTGGACCAACAGGACAAACCGGCGATTGGGCTGTCGGCCCATGTGTGCCGGGAACAGTTATGTCGTGGCTGCAGGTGGCTCGGTGGGGCCGGAGGCACCGTCCGCTACCGGCCCATTCACCGCGGCGGACTGCGGTCGGCGTATTTCCATCAGAATGAAGTCATGGCCACCGTTAAGCCGCCGCCCGAAGGGGACGAAGCCGCACTTGCGGAAACACTTCTGGGCCCGCACGTTCCATTCCAGCGTCTTAAGGTGGAGACGTTTAAGGTCGGTGCTGGCGAAGACATGGCGCACCAGCGTATTGACGGCATCGCTACCGTATCCCCGGCCCCAGTAGGCCCGGTCACCAATCATGACACCAAGCTCGGCTTCCCTGCGGAAGCGGTCAATATTATAAATGGCACAGTTGCCGATATGCCGGCCATCCAGAGTCTCAATGCCAAAGCGGAAATGGTCATCGGGAGCGCCGTACAGCTCCTCGCCGTAGAAAAGTAAATACTCGCCATACGAGATGGAAAGGGGTATGGCGGCATCGAGACGGCTCAGCTCCTCGTCTTTCCTCCACTGGTAATCGTTAGCTGCGTCCTTAATAGTCTTGGAGCGCAGTCGGACCTTTTCTCCAGTTATGACCATACACAGTGGAATATATCACAAGTAATAGTGGGAGGCTATTGCTCCTTCCTCATGGCCATTGACGATTCCCAGAAGGACAGCTCGGCAAGTGCCGCTCTGGCCGCGGCGCTGACCCGCTTGACCGGGTTTCTGGCCAGATTCTCCAGCACTTTCCTGGCTACCTCCCCGCCGATTTCGCCGAGAGCGGCAATAGCCGCCTCCTTGACTTCAATCACATCATCGCGGGTGAGCCTTATCAGGTGCGGCACCGCCTCCTCGCTCTCCAGCTCACCGCTGGCGGCGGCCGCGGCACACCGCAACTCGGCCCGTGCGCTGGAAAGCTCCTTAATTACCGAAGGGAGCCAGGCGGCATCACAGGTCCGGCCCATGGCCGCGACTGCGCCCGCCTTCAGCACGATGCTGTCCTCAGCATAGGCCCTTTCAATCAGCCCGGTCACTTCAGGAGCAGTGAAGGCCGCCACCGCCCGGAGCGCCTGCGCCCGGACCGCCGGCTCCTCACCTGCGTTCCTCACCACTCGGACCAGAGCGCTGAATATTTCTTCCCCATGCCGGCCCACTATCTTACCGGTTTCGGCCAGGAGGACAAACCTGCCCAGCGCCCCGGCCGCGGCCTGCCGCACCGATGCCGCGGGGTCGGCCTCGAGCAATCTGATAAGCGCCGGGATAAGGCGGCAGTCCTCCGACTCCTCCAGTCCGATCAGCGCCGCCAGCTTGACCTCGGCGTCATCACTGCTCAATGAAAAGCGGAAGATGGCGTCAAAGTTGACCCTAACGTTATTGCGCGCCAGCTGGGCCAGGGCGGCGATAAGGCCGCGGCGGCGGTCGATATCAGCCGACTGCCAGCGCACCTCAAATTCGGCAAGCCCTTCACCGCCGAGATTGGACAACCGCACCAGCCGCGCCGCCGGCGGGTCGCGCGCCGGGTCGAATATCTCGGCCAGCAGCTCCCCGAGCACCCCCGTCCCATCATCCATCCCTCATTCCTCCTCCCGGCCCCCCGGCTGTCCTTCCTCCCAGATAGGCGTGGTAAAGTTCTCGATGAACTGCCCCATGGCCTCGGCGGTGATTTTGGACATCTCCACCTCGGCCTTTTCCGCCTCCGCCGTAAGCTCCGCCAGGTCAAGGGTAACGCCGAACAGCCCGGTAAAGACCCGGGCGATGGCCAGGGCCGCCTTGGGATTCGGCATGCGGGTAGCGTACATCGGTGATTCGCCCAGCAGGCAGATGCCGGGCATGCCGCGCTCCTTGGCCACGCCGAGGAACAGCCCGTTAAGGCCGGCTATCTGGACGGTGCCGCGCAGGACAACATCATACCTGGTGGCCTCTTTAAGAAGTTTCTCGTCCGTGGCCGCCACCCATACCCGGGGCTGTTCCGAGTGGTGTATTTTGACCAGCGCCGCGGCGAAGGTATAGACACGTTTTACCTTCATCCTCACGGCCACGTCAAGAACAAGGTTGGCCAGCTCATAGCTTTTCGCGGCCGGCTGCTCATCACCGATAAATATGACCAGGTCTTTCCCCCGGCCCGGGTTCTTCCAGTAATAAAACCTGCTCTGAGGGAACTGGGGCTCCTCGATGACGTTATCCCTCACCAGGACGCCGGTGGCGTTGAAAAAGGCGGTCGGCTCAATATCGGCGAACTCGATGGCGCCAAGCTTGCCCCGGAGATAATCGGCCAGGATGAGCGCCACATCACCGACGCCCGGCCAGGCGGCTATCATCTCACACCGGCGCGGCCGGATGTCCTCATACCATCGGACAAGTTCCTTCTTCCTGGGCATCCCTACACCCCCTTCGAAGCAACCGAGAGACCCGGGCAGAGGATGTACGGCGTCCTGAGAAAGCCGCTGACCCACCGGGACTCGCGGCTGAGCGCTCCGATATTGCCAAGTATCTGATAAACGTTACCCGAGACCACCGTGTCTTTCACCCGCCCTACAACCTCACCGTTCCTGACGGCGAAACCCAGCAGGACGTTACCGGCAAAATCGCCGCTTAAAAGGTTACCCTGCTCGGCGCCCATGGTGAACTCGACCACCAGGCCCTCGTCTATCCGCTTGAGAATATCTTCAAACGGCTCAACGCCCTCCCCGATAATCAGGGAACTTGAGCCGGGACCGGGCAGTCCCCCACCGCGCCGGCCGCTTCCGGTGCTCTTTGTCCCTGCCTGTCTGGCCGTTTGAAGGTCAAAAAGGAACCCGCGCACCTCACCGTTCTCGACCAGCGGTGTCCGCTGGCTGGGGACGCCCTCGTCGTCCCAGGGACAGCTCCCCGGCTGGAAGGGCAGGGTGGCGTCATCCCACAGGTTAAACCTGCTGTCGAAGACTTTCTCCCCACGGCGGCCTTTCAGCGGGGAAGAGCCATCGACCACACGCTTGCCATTGAAGGCCACACCCAGCGGTGCTATCAGGGTGCTGGCGATGCCGATGGGAGTGAACACCACAGGCATGGTCTTCGAATCGAGCCGGGTCAGCACCCGCGCGTACTCAAGCTGGCGAATGGTGTTCCTGGCTATCCCGGAGCAGTCGGTTACGGGCCGGCAGGAGCTTTCGCCGTCGCCGACGAAAAGCAGACCGCCTTCGCGAACCAGGACGCCCTCAACATTGACACTGAAAACACTGCGCTGGTAGCTGGCCTCCATTCCGCGGGAGTTAGTCAGACTGATTTCTGAGACCTGTTTGCTGACATTGCCCTCGCAGAGGACGTCCGGCGTGTGTTCGCGCAGTTTTTCAATCAGGTCCAGCCCGATTTCCGCCATCTTCTCAATGGGAACCTCATCAACCCCGGCATCAAATACGTTCACCGGCGGGCAGATACCGGCCGGCGGGAACTCGAAATCGGCCTCCGGGCCGAAGGGCACCGTCTCCACGGCCATGGCCGTCAGCTTCTCCGGCGATATCGAGCCGTTGCCGACGGCGAAGCCGATGCGTCCGTTCTTAATGATGCGCAGGGCGACCGTGGTGCTCTCCTTGGTCTGGACCTGCTTGAGCCGGTTGGCCTCGAAGCGCACCGGCGTACGCCGCGCGTGGACGATAAACACTTCGGCATCTTCGGCGACCTTCCTGGCGGAAGAAAGATAATCGTACATCTACCTGCCTCCCACCAGACAGCGCCGGATGCGGATATGAGGACTGCCGTTGGAAACGGGCAGGGGCGCCTGGTCAGCTTTGCCACAGCCCCCGCCCTGGTTCATCTGCAGGTCGTTGCCGACGGCATCAATGTTGGCCAGGGTAGTGAAAACGTTACCGGAAAGCGTTACCGGGCGCACCAGCTCCGCCACCTTGCCGTCTCGAATCATATAGGCTTCGCCGGCCGAGAAGGTGAACATCTCCAGGCTGGTGGTGCCGCCGTACCAGTCTCTGGCGTAAATCCCCAGCCGTATGTCCCTTATCATATCGTCGAAGGAGACCTCCCCCGGCTCGATATAGGTATTGGTCATCCTGACAATCGGCGGGAAGAGATAGCCGACAGCCCGGGCATTGCCCGTGGGCTTTTCATTCATCACGCCGGCCGTCTCCCGCGAGTGCAGGCGTCCCACCAGATAGCCTTCGCGGATGAGGTAAGTCTTTTGCGCCGGCACGCCTTCGTCGTCATATTTAAAACTACCACGCAGGCCGGGGACGACCGCGCTATCGACAATGTTGAGGAGATTGCCGCCAAACTTACGACCCAGCACCATCATCTGCCTGAGCTTTTCGTTCTCGTAGATATGGTCAGACTCGGAGAGGTGGCCGAAGGCCTCGTGGGTGAAGACCCCTGCCAGCACCGGGTCAAGGATGACGGTATATTCGCCGTTCTTGACCTTCGGAGCCGACAGCATCTCCACGGCGTGCCGGGCCAGCTCACCAACGCGGCTGTGAAGACCTTCGACAATACCGAAGTCGCCTTTACTGCCGAGGCTGAGGCTGGCCTGCTGGACTTCGTTGCCCTCCCTGGCCACCGCCGAAATACGCAGGGTGACGTCCACCCGGCTCTGCTCGATACAGCTCCCTTCGGAATTGACGAAGGTCACCTTTTTAAAAGAATCGGTGTAGGCGATGCTGGAAGTCTGAATTTTCGGAGTGCCCAGGATGATTTCATTGTACTCGTCGAGGAGCTTTTTCTTACTGGGGAAGGGGATGTCGCGCGGGTCCTTACTGACCTCCGGCGGGACGCTGTCCACCACCGGCTCCACCGGCGCGAAATGGCCTTCCTGCCGGTTGACCAGCCGGGCCTGCCGCACCGCCAGGGCCGTCCTGTCCTTCAGCCCGTCAGGCTCATTGAAGCTGACAAATCCCCAGCCACCGCCTACCCGGGCCCGGACATTGCCGCCGGTACTGGCGGCTCGGGTAATTTCGTCCACCCGGCGGCCGCGGTAGGTGATGTGGCTGACCTCGCTGGTCTCCAGGCGGATTTCAGCGTAGTCCGCCTGATGCCCTTTAAGTGCCTCGGTTAACCGGTCGCGCAAAAAGTCCTCCTGCTTCCAGTCATTCCGGGCCCGCTTCCGGCGGGTTCGGCAATCTCTATGAATTTCACACCGGGCCATTGTAGCCGTTTGCTCCGATGCGGGCAAGCCGCGAACGGCCCCCGGAGAAAGTCCAAAAGTGGTATACTTCGCATAACAAACCGGGGAGGCGAAGAGTTGCAGTCAAGCCTTATCGGTAAGATTGAAAAGGCCCGACGCTACGCCCAGGAACCCGACCGCGTCACCTTCCGCGAGCTGTCGGTCAGGTTTAAGGGCGAACATGACGAATACCGCGTGAGCTACCACGACGATAAGTGGGAGTGCACCTGTAATTTCTTCAGCCAGTGGAAGCTGTGCAGTCACACCATGGCTCTCCAGAGACTGCTCGGCGAGATGCTCCCGCCCGAGGCCAAGGTATCTCCCGGCACCCCACAGCCAGCCATTACCAGGCTACTTTAGCGCCTCCGGGTGCTTCTCCGCCCAGGCAAGAGCCTCGCCCACCACAAAAAGCGAGCCAGTGACGGCCACCAGGCCGTCAGGTGCGGCTTCGGCCAGCGCCTGGGAAATGGCATCTTCTACCCGGTCAATTATTCTGACGCGCTTTTTTTCAACTTCAGGAATGTGTTTGTCCATCACCCGATACGGGTCGGCGGCCCGGGGGTGGTCAGCGCGGGTTAATATGAAACGAATGCTGTCCGCGCACTCCCATTCGATATAGCCACCGGTAGCGAAACGGTTGGCATAAAGAGGACCAAACATTCCCTGTACGATGCCGGAAATATCCTTATCCACCGACATACCGCAGACGATTGATATCTTTCTTATATTGACCAGCGGGTCATGATCGCCCAAAAATACCGGGACACACTGCGCCACCGGAAGACGGAATATGCGGACCAGCGACCAGATGAATTTTTCCATCGAATCGCGGTTATGGGCGCCGTCCAGTACTAAATAGGGGTTGCGGCGCAGTATCTGGAACCGGCCAGGCCATTTAACCTCGGCCAGCCCCTGGACGATATGCTCGCCGGCTATGCTGGCACCCCGTTCGATCAGCGCTTCAATCGCCGCCACCGCAACCGCGGCGTTCTCCTGCTGATGATGTCCGACCAGGGGAATATGTACCCGGTACTTGGCCAGCCGGCCCTTAACCAGCAACTCCTGGCCATCAAGCCCGGAGGCTATCTCTTCCCAAAAATCTTCCCTGACCGCAATGCGTGGCGAGCCCTTTTCTCTGGCAACATCGCTGACCACCTGCCATGCCCCATCCGGTAGCCATGCCGTCACCGTTACTGCGCCCGGCTTGATAATGCCCGCCTTCTCTCCTGCGATTTTAGCTACGGTGTCACCCAGCGCCGCCATGTGGTCCAGACTGATGGAAGTGATGATGCAGACTTCCGGATTGGGGACAACGTTGGTGGCATCGAGCCGCCCGCCCAACCCGACCTCAAGCACCTGGTATTCCGCCTTCTGCCGTTTGAAGTAAAGGAAGGCTATAACCGTCAGTATTTCAAATGTTGTCAGCGGGCCGTAGACCGAGCGCCGGTTCACCTCGTCGATGAGCGGTTGTATTTCGGTAACTATGGCAGCGAACTGTTCTTCCGAAATCATCCCATCGTCCACCCTGAAGCGCTCGCGCAGGGTAATCAGGTGCGGTGAGGTGTACAGGGCGGCGCGGTAGCCGGCGGTCTTGAGAATCGACTGGACCATGGCCGCAGTGCTCCCCTTCCCCTTGGTGCCGGCGACGTGGACGGTCTTAGCGGCCAGGTGGGGATTGCCCAGCGGCACCAGAAGCTCATCCATGCGGCGCAGGTCGTAGTTGGCCAGCGTGTAAGGCACGCCCGGCGTCTTCTCGTAGTTGGTAAAACTCAGGACGTATTCT
Organism: Dehalococcoidia bacterium; assembly: GCA_034431935.1. Lineage (GTDB taxonomy): Bacteria > Chloroflexota > Dehalococcoidia > GIF9 > JBFMDU01 > JBFMDU01. Next base: position 21,259 of record DAOUCU010000050.1, read on the forward strand.
TCGGCTTCGCGGTAGTTCACGGCTGAATTATAGCATTCCGAATCGCCCGACCGCCTGTGTCCCCATGAAACACCGCAAGAGGTCTTGTTGTTACAAGGCTGTGCCATCTTCCCATTAAAGCTTCGGCCTGTTATTATCACAGTATGCGCTTCCTTGACAAACTCGCCGCCGCCCGCAGGAAGAATGACAGCCTCCTCTGCATCGGGCTCGACCCCGACCCGGCACTCATGCCGCCGGGGATCGCCATCGATGATTTCAACCGGTCTATCATCGACGCCACCAAAGACCTCGTCTGCGCATACAAACCGAACCTGGCCTTTTACGAGGCCGCGGGGAATGCCGGCATGGCGGCACTGGAAAAAACTCTCAAACATATCCCAACGGATATTTTGACTATCGGCGACGGCAAGCGCGGCGACATTGGCAACACCGCCAGGGCCTATGCCAGAGCTCTCTTCGACGGCTTCGGCTTCGATTCCATCACCGTCAACCCCTATCTGGGATACGACTCCATTGAGCCTTTTTTGAGGTACGCTGACAGAGGTATTTTCCTGCTCTGCCGCACCTCCAACCCGGGCGGTGCCGATTTCCAGAACTTACGGCTTGAGAACGGTCAGCCCCTGTATGAAGCCGTTGCCCGCAAGGCGCTGGAGTGGAATAAGGACGGCAACATCGGCCTTGTTGCTGGCGCTACGAACCCGGCGGAGTTGCGGCATATCCGCGAGATTTGCCCCAATATGCCAATACTTATCCCCGGCATCGGCGCCCAGAGCGGCGACCTCGGACTGACGGTTAAGAACGGCGTGGACGGGGCAACCATTAGAACCATCATTACTGTCTCACGTCAGGTACTCTACGCCTCGTCCGGGCCAGACTTCGCCGAAGCGGCGCGGAGGGCGGCACTGGAAATCAGACACCAGATTAACGCACACTTGGCCGCTCACTAACTCTTCTCACTCCTGATTTGCCTTTAACTCGTATTCACCTATATAATTTTCATTTGCATACCGTTTACGGAAAGGGATACAGCCATGCCTCCCTATGCTTTCTTTCAGAAGAAGTTCATGCCGCTGGAGCAGGCCAAGGTCGGCATCCTGACCCACGCACTCCACTACGGCACCGCCTGCTTCGAAGGTATTCGCGGCAACTGGAACGCCCAGAAGAAGCAGCTGTACCTCTACCGCGTCCCGGAGCACTGCGAGCGCCTGCTCGGCGGCTGTAAGCTGCTGATGATTAAGCCACCGTACTCGGTCAAAGAGATGGCCGAAATCATCCGCCAGACGGTCGAAAAGAGCGGCCTCAAAGAGGACGTTTACGTCCGACCGCTGGCTTTCAAAAGCGAACAACGCATCGGCGTCCGTCTGCACGACGTTGCCGACGACTTCCTGGTGGTGGTCGCAACGCTGCCGCCATATCTCGATGCCGACAGCGGCTGTAAAGCCTGCACCTCCCCCTGGCGGCGGGTTGATGACACCATGATACCGGCCCGGGGCAAAATAACCGGCATTTACGTAAATAGCGCCCTGGCCAAGAGCGAGGCTATTCTGAACGGCTTTGACGAGGCTATCATGCTGAGCATGGACGGACACGTCTCGGAGGGCAGTGGGGAGAATATCTTCCTGGTGATGAACGGCAGGCTTTACACCCCGCCATCGTCGGACAACATTCTCATGGGCATTACCCGGGACTCGATAATGAAGATAGCCAGGGACGAACTCGGCATCGACACCATCGAGCGGCCAATTGACCGGAGCGAGCTTTATCTGGCCGATGAATGCTTCTTCACCGGCACCGCCGCCCATGTGACACCGATTATTTCAGTTGATCACCGGCCGGTGGGCAACGGTAAAATCGGGCCAATAACGGCTAAACTTCAGAAGCTGTACTTCGATATTATCCAGGGAAGGAACCCCAAATACATCAGGTGGTGCTTGCCCGTTTACCGCGAGAAGCCGTAGGGGTGGTTCTCGAACCCAAGCTCCAGAACTATCGGGCGATGCGGGGCACCGCGAGTTATACTAGACACCAAGCAATTGCCCCAAATGCCCCGGCACTATGAAATATCAAACCCGCTCAGCTGGACTTGGTTACCCCTTTGTTGAGGTCTTTCTTCAGCGAAAGGTAGGGGCATTCACCACCGAGGGAGAAGGTGCAGAGGTTGGAGAAACCGGCGTAATGGCACAGCCGACAGTTGCTCTGCATGGGTATGCTGACAAGGTTTGCCCTGGTCTTGTTCATCTTATCAGATATTGTCATTGACGCCCTCCTCCAGTTTCCTCGGGTCTCCCTGCCGGACCTGTCCGCTCCGACCCCGGAACGTTAGCAACACGATTTGGAACGGGAGACCGGGGCCAATCCTAGCGACACCACCTTAAAAATGGATTACAGGAGGGCGATAGATATTAAGAAAATGTTAAGGATGGCTGAAAAATCCCTAACAAATGGATTGCCGGCCTAAGGGGACGAAAAAAGATAACCCACGCCCGGCTTTGTAACGATTATTTCCGGTCTTGCCGGGTCTTTTTCGATTTTCTCACGCAGGCGGCGCACATGGACCCGCAGGCTCTCGGCGGCGCCGGGATACTCATCGCCCCAGACGACCTCAGCCAACCCGGTATGGGTAACAACGTGACCGGCATTCTTCATTAAGTGGGCCAGTATCTTCGTTTCGGTAACCGTGAGGTTAATCTTCTTGTTCCTGTATGAAAGCAGGCCGCTAACGCTGTCAAGGTGAAATGACCCCCTTGAGACAGTTAATTCGCCCTGCTGGCCTTTTTGGCGTGTCTGGGCCCTGATACGAGCAATAAGTTCCAGCTGTCGGAAAGGCTTAACGATATAGTCATCGGCCCCCCATTCAAGCCCCTTGATGATATCGGATTCCTCGGCTCTGACCGTCACAATGATAACGGGCACATCTGAAAACTGACGTATTTCACGGAGGACTTCAAAGCCGTTTGTGTCCGGTAATCCAAGGTCAAGGATGACCACATCAGGCTGTTCGCTTTCTACCAGCTCAGCACCTTTTTTACCGTAACGGGTTGATACTATTTTTGCTTCCGGCCAGCGAATCTGAAAGGCCAGAGAAATGGCCTCAACGATTTCCTCATCATCTTCAATTATCAGCAGTTTCAACGCGGTTTTACCTCCTCCCCTTTAGTGACGACACCTTCCGGAGGTTCCCTTGGGATAGTGAAGGTAAAGGTCGAACCTTTTCCTGCCTGACTCTCCGCCCAGATTTTGCCGCCGTGGAGCTCAACCAGCCTTTTACTCAATGATAGACCGAGGCCGAGACCGCTGAGACGCTCCCGGTCGCTCCGACGCCTGTAATAGGGCTCAAATATTTTTCTCTGCTCTCTTCGAGAGATGCCGACGCCGGTATCTTTCACTTTCACCACCAGATTATCACCTTCCATTCGGCAGGAGACCGTAATGGTGCCGCCCTCCGGGGTGAATTTTGAGGCATTAACCAGCAGGTTCATGATAACCTGCTGCAGGCGTACCCCGTCTGCCCGTATCGGGGGTAATCCGTCAGGGACGTCGACCACGAGGTGCTGATGATACCGGTCGAAAAGTGCCGACATATTGGCGGCAACCCCGCGTATCACGACCTCGGCATTCAGCACCGTCGGGGTTATCTGAAGGCCGCCCACTTCAAACCTTGCCAGGTCGAGCAACTCATCTATGCGGCTGTTCAGGTTGGAAGCCCCGCGGTTGATATTCTGAGCAATACTGGCCCATGGTTGATTCCGGAGTTCGTCAACCAGCAACTCACTCGAAAAGAGAATCGAGGTAAGCGGTGTCTTCAGTTCATGAACCAGAGCGCGTGTGAACTCAATCCTCTTGTTTACTTCCTTCTCCAGCTTTCTGCGGAGGCGCTTTTCGCGCTCGTAGTGCCGGCGCAGGTCCGCTTCGGCCTTGATGCGGTCCGTAATATCAACGGAATGGCCCAATACCGCCCGTTTGCCCTGGTACTGGACTGAAACAACCCCTTCCTCCAGCCACCTTACCCGCTTGTCGCGACTGATGATACGGTAGACATAGGGCCGGCTGAGTTTCCCTTTAAGCATGGCTATGGCATTTTTCCTGACGGTTTCCCTGTCCTCCGAATGCACAAGGTCCAGCGAGTAGCTGTCTGTCAGCTCCTCCATATCTATGCCGAGGAGTTTCTGAAACTGCTTGTTGGCAAAAACAAATTTACCGTCCTGAAGGACAAACAGACAGACCGGCGAATTGATACGGAAGATATGAAGAAGCTCTCCCGCCTGCCTCGCGGCTTTCTCCATCTCCTCGAGCTGGCTGACCCGCTTGCGCAGCAACGCAATCTCTTCAATCAGTCGCTTCCGGGTTATGTCAATACTCACCTTTTTCATACCGTGATTGTACTATTTTCGGAACTACTGACCCACACCAGCGCGGGCTTATGCCTGACCGGCAACTTTTAAATGCCCTTTCGCCCAGCGCGCCGCATTCAGACTGAATAACTCGGAGGTGACAGCGTCAAGAGTCCAGTAGATGTCAGGCGCCAGCGATAGCTGGAAACTGCGGCTATTTGGTAATCTGTACCGGCGGCGTGGGAACCACCGGCGAGCCGAGCGACCGGAGCAGGTAAAGGAGCCGGCAGGACTCTTCGAGGGTGGTAGTATAGTGATAGGCTTCTTCCAGCAACTGACCGGTGGCGAAAGTACCGTGGCCGCGGACAACCACAATTCGCGCTTCTTTCAGGGCATCGGCAATCTGCTCCGCCAGGCCGCCAGGCTTGAAGTCGGCACTATCGGGGATGAGTACCCGCACCCGCGGCAATAGCAGTCTACCCTCCATGTCCGTGGGAACAATCTCGGTCTGGTTGAACGACAGGGCAACCGTATACGGGGGATGAGCGTGAACCACCGCCTGGGCCGACGTCTTCTGGTAGATAGTACGATGAACGAACAGCTCGGTGGAGGCCCAGGGAGTACAACGGTCGTTTCTATTGACGCCGGTCTCGACCAGGTCCTGCTGCTGGAGGTTGCCCAGCATGCTCTGGCGATGAGTAATGCACAGTCTCTCCCCGAGCCGGATGCTGAGATTACCCGAATGAGAAGATACCAGGCCACGGGTGAAAAGGTCACGGCCAACAGTCTGGAACTGCGAGAGAATCATCTATGCTTCCGAGCACCCTGTCTATAATCTAAATTACCTGCGCCCAGAAATCAAATCGGCCTGATTCCACACAAGTCTTCCTCTCCCCAGAAGGGAGGGGCCGCCAACGGCTCTGTCATCTCACGCGAGATAGAGGGTTCGCACCAGGCTATGACTTTGTCCTTTTGGCCTCACCGGCCGGTGCTTTGGCCGCTTTGGCCAGCTTCTTAAGCAGGCGGGATTTACCCCTGGCCGCCTTATTCTTGTGGATAACGCCCTTTTCCGCCGCCTTATCAAGGGCGCTCACCGCGGCTCTTACCTTGTTCTCCGCAGCTTCAGTCTGGCCCTGCCCGATTGCCTTCGCCGCGGCCTTTATCTTTGTCTTCAGGGCCTCGCGCGTGGTCCGGTTCCGGCGGCTCCGCCGCTCGATACCGAACCTGGAGCCGGTCCTGGCTCTGGGGGCAGGGGCGGCCGCGGCCGCGGCAGTGGTGGTTGGAGCAGTACTAGCTTCCGGCAAACCTGTTCTCCTTTCGTTATGACGCCTGACTAATATTAACCCTGGTAGCGCCGCTCCGGGCGACGCTTATCACGCCACGAACCGCTTGTGTCTTCGACATCAAGCGGGTAAGCTGGGCCATGCTCTTGACTTCAAGCACCAGATTCAACACGATGGTATCATCATTGCGCTCCATAGTATTCACCCCGATGATATTCACCCTATCCTCGGCTATCACGTTGGTGATATCCCGCAGCAGGCCGACACGGTCCCAGCCGCTGACCTGAATACCGACCGGATAGACATCCTCCGCCTTCCCCCATTCGACGCTTATCAGTCTTTCCGGCTCGCGAACGTGTATTATATTACGACAGTCCTTGCGATGCACGGAAACCCCGGCGCTGCGAGTGACGTAGCCGATAATTTCATCGCCCGGAACCGGGTTACAGCAGCGGGCAAGGTTAGTCAGCAGGTCGCCCACGCCGAGCACCTGGATGCCCGATGACGGCTTCCTCGGCACCACGACTTCCGCCGCAACCTTGGGCTCCTCCGGAGGGACCGCCAGCTTAATGTCAATCTGCCTCGTGCTTATATCGCCATCGCCCAGCGCCTCATAAAAATCGTCGGTGCTGGCATAGCCGAACTGAGCCGCCACTTCCTCCGGCTTCATCTGGACCAGTCCGAGGCGCTTCAATTCCTTCTCCAGCAGATCCCGGCCACGGGCGATGTTCTGTGACTTCTCCTGCTTCTTAAACCACTGCCTTACCTTGGACCGGGCATGAGCGGTATTGAGATAGCCGAGGTCAGGATTGAGCCAGTCAAAGCTCGGAGCCTTGGGGCCTTTGGTGGTCATAATCTCAACGATGTCGCCGTTGCTCAGTTTCTGGTTCAACGGCACCAGTTTGCCGTTGACCTTGGCACCGATGCACCGGTGACCGAGCTCGGTATGAATCAGGTAAGCGAAATCAAGCGGCGTGGCATCCCGGGGCAGAGCTTTGACCTCTCCCTTCGGCGTGAAGACAAAGACCTGGTCGGTAAATATGTCGGTCTTAACCGATTCCACGAACTGGTCGACATTCAGCTCCTTTTGCCACTCGATAAGCTGGCGGAGCCAGGTCATCTTGTCCTCGAACTTCCGGTCCTTGGCCGTCCGGTCTTTGTAACGCCAGTGAGCGGCGACGCCGTATTCGGCGATACGGTGCATCTCGTGAGTCCGTATCTGCATTTCCAGCGGAGTCGAGCCATGCACCAGCACGGTGGTATGGAGCGACTGGTAGCCGTTGTCCTTGGGATTGGCTATATAGTCGTTGAACTCCTCAAGGATGGGGTGCCACAAACCGTGTATGACGCCCAGGGCTTTGTAGCAATCGGAGACATCGTTCACCAGTATGCGGACCGCCTGGAGGTCGTGGATGTCGTTGAAGTCTTTCCCTATGGCGGCGTATTTTTTGGTCTTCTGGTAGATGCTGTAAATATGCTTGGGGCGCCCGGTGACCTCGGCCTTCACTCCGGCCTTTTCCAGTTCTATGGCCACGGTCTTGACCACATCGTTGACAAACTGCTCGCGCTCGGCACGCCTGATGGCGACAAGCCTGGCGATGCGGTGGTACTCCCTGGGCTCGAGGTACCGGAAGGCCTGGTCCTCCAACTGCCATTTCACGTGCCACATGCCGACACGGTGCGCCAGGGGAGCAAATATCTCCAGCGTCTCCTTGGCAATGGCACTGCGGCGGTCCTCGGGCAGGGCGTCGAGGGTGCGCATGTTATGCAGGCGGTCGGCCAGCTTGATGAAGACCACCCTGATGTCCTCGGCCATGGCGATGAGCATCTTACGCAGGTTTTCCGCCTGCGGGGCCTGACCGGGCGTAGTCTGATGGTCCGCCGTCAGCGCCCAGTTTACCTTGCTCAGCTTGGTAGCGGCGTCCACCAGTCCGGCGACTTCCGGCCCGAACTTCGACTTGACCTCCTCAACCGGGACTCCGGAGTCCTCGACAACGTCGTGAAGCAATGCCGCCGCCAGAGTGGCGGCGTCCAGCTGGAGTTCGGCCAGAGTGACCGCCACCGCCAGCGGATGCTCCACAAACGGCGCGCCGCTCTTTCGCACCTGCCCCTGGTGGGCCCGGGCGGCGAACTCGTAAGCGGCCTGAACGAGCGACACCTTTTCCGGCGGCAGGTATTCGCGGACTTTGTCAAGAAGGACTCGGGAATCCATACTCCACAACCAGACCACATCATATCCCAGCCAGCGAAGCCGTGGCAAACTGGCCCCTCCACATCCCTCGTTCTGTGATACAATTCCCCACCGAAGGAGCCTCTCATGTACAAGGCGCCCCGGGGCACCGTTGATATCCTGCCCGCCGACCAGCCCTACTGGCGGTTCGTCGAAGATAAGGCCGCCGCCATCTGCAACCTTTACGGCTACAGGCGGCTCGATACACCGGTCTTTGAGGACTACAACCTTTTCGCCCGCACCGTCGGCGAAGGCACCGATATCGTCTCCAAAGAGATGTACACCTTCGAGGACCGGAGCGGCCACATGATGGCCCTCCGCCCTGAGGGTACGGCGCCGGTATGCCGCGCCTACCTCGAGCACGGCATGCACAACCTCCCCCAGCCAGTGAAGCTCTATTACCTGGCCGCCATCTTCCGCTACGAGCGCCCTCAGGCGGGACGATACCGCCAGCATCACCAGTTCGGCTGCGAGGCTATCGGCGATGCCGACCCGGCCGTCGATGCCGAGGTCATCGACCTCGTCTGGCAGTTCTACCGGTCGCTCGGGCTGAAAGACCTGACCCTCCACCTCAACAGCATCGGCTGCCGCGTTTGCCGGCCCGCTTACCTGGAGGCCCTCAAAGACTACTATGCCGGCATCATTGACAGTCTCTGCCCGGACTGCCGGACGCGTTTCCAGAAGAACCCACTGCGCCTGCTCGACTGCAAGGAGCCGTCCTGTCAGGCCGCGGCTGAGGCCGCGCCCGGCGCCGTCAGGTCGCTTTGCCAGGAGTGCGGCAAGCATTACGACCGCCTTCAGAAGTACCTGCTCCGGCTCGATGTCAATTACAAGTTTAACCACCGGCTCGTCCGCGGGCTGGACTACTACACCAGGACCGTCTTTGAAATTCAGACCCGGGATGCCGGCGCCCAGACCGCCATAGGCGGCGGCGGCCGTTATGACAACCTCATCGAAGACCTCGGCGGCAAGCCAACCCCGGCGGTCGGCTTCGGCGCCGGGATCGAGCGGATCATCCAGAACCTCATCAGCCAGAAGACTCCGGTGCCGTCCCTGCCTCAGCCGGCGGCCTTCGTCGCCTTTGCCGGCGACTCCGTCAGAGATGCCGCCTTCTCGCTCGCCTCCGACCTCCGTCGCGCCGGCATCGCTACCATAGCGGCCCTTTCCAGCCGGAGCCTTAAAGCCCAGCTCAAGCAGGCCGATGCCTCCGGCGCCCGCTACGCCGTAATCGTCGGTGAGGAGGAGCTGGCCAGGGGGACCGTTACCCTGCGCGACATGGCCACCAGCCAGCAGACCTCAGTCCCCATGGCCCAACTGGCCCCCCGCCTTGTTAACACCTGACCCAAAAGCTAGGGGTTTGCCAGCGCCTCATCCACAACCCGTAGTCGTCCGTGGCTTCCTTTTTGTCAGAAAATCTGGTAAAATAACCATCGTGATTAAGCTATGTTGACCCGCCTTTACTGGCAGGGGTGCTGGCGGCGGTGGGAAAACGGCGGCCGGGGCCGCCGTTTTGATAACCACCCCTGCCCGCACTCCGCGTTTTCATATAGCTCGACAGCAACTACCACGGAAACGGCAGCAACACCATGACACAACAGCCGAACCACAATAACCATAACCACTATACCGCCGAGGACATCCGCGTCATCGAGAGCCTCGAGGCCGTCCGCATGCGTCCGGGCATGTACATCGGCAGTACCGATGTCCATGGCCTGCACCACCTCGTCTACGAAATCGTCTACAACGCCATCGATGAGGCTATGGCCGGGTACTGCACCCGCATCCAGGTGACCATGCACGCCGACGGTGCGGTAAGCGTCGCTGACGACGGCCGCGGCATACCGGTCGATATTCACCCGGACACCAAAGTCTCCGCCCTGGAAACAGTGATGACCCGGCTCCACGCCGGCGCCAAATTCGGCGGGGAAAGCTACAAGGTCTCCAGCGGCCTGCACGGCGTCGGTGCCACCGTGGTCAACGCCCTCTCCTCATGGTTCAAAGTCGAGGTGCGGCGCGACGGCAAGCGCTATTTCCAGGAATACAAGCGCGGCAAGCCAATTAAGCCGGTCGAGGCAGTAGGCACGGCTGATGGCACCGGCACCACCGTCACCTTCATGGCCGACCGCGAGATTTTCAGCGAGACCAGCTATAACTTCGACACCATCGCCGACCGCCTCCGGGAGCTGGCCTACCTTAACAAGGGCATTGAGATTACCCTTATCAGCCAGCAGGACGGCCGCGAGATTACCTTCTACTTCGAAGGCGGTATCGCCAGTCTGGTGCGCCGCCTCAACCGCGACAGGGGTGTCCTCCACCCCCTGCCCATTTACCTTTCCGCCACCCAGGAGAGCACCAGCATCGAAGTGGCCCTCCAGTATAACGACAGCTACACCGAAAACGCCATCAGTTTTGCCAACTGCGTCAACACCAGAGACGGCGGTACCCACCTGACGGGATTCAAGACCGCCCTCACCCGTGCTATTAACGCCTATGCCGTTAAGAACAGGCTGGTCAAGGACAACGACCTGAGCCTCATCGGCGAGGACACCCGCGCCGGCCTGACATCGGTAGTCAGCGTCAGGGTGCGGCAGGCCCAGTTTGAAGGCCAGACTAAAGGCCGCCTCGGCAACGCCGAGGTCAAGACCCATGTTGAAACGGCAGTATTCGACGGCCTGACGGTGTACTTCGAACAGCACCCCGATGAGGCCAGGGCGATAGTCGACAAGTGCATCACCGCCGCCAGGGCCCGCGAGGCCGCACGGCGTGCCCGCGAGTCAATCATCAAGAAGGGCGGGCTGGACGGCTCGGCTCTCCCCGGAAAGCTGGCGGAATGCTCGGAGCGCGACCCGGAGGTCTGCGAGCTTTACCTGGTTGAGGGCGATTCCGCCGGCGGCTCGGCCAAGCAGGGCCGCGACCGGCGCTTCCAGGCCATCCTTCCCCTCCGCGGCAAGATACTGAACGTGGAAAAGGCCCCCCAGGACAAGATGCTCCAGCACGAGGAAATCGCCGCCATTGTCACTGCCCTGGGCGCCGGCCTCGACCAGGAAATGAACCTGCCCAAACTCCGCTACAACCGCGTCATCATCATGACCGATGCCGATGTTGACGGCGCCCATATCCGCACCCTGCTCCTGACTTTCTTCTACCGCCATATGCCTGAACTCATTAACCAGGGCCACCTCTTCATTGCTCAGCCGCCGCTGTACCGTATCCAGGCCGGCAAGAATACCTACTGGGTATATTCGGAACAGGAGAAGGACGCCAAGCTCAGGGAGCTGAAGGGCAGCAAGGTCGAGGTCCAGCGCTACAAGGGCCTCGGCGAAATGAGCCCGGAACAGCTCTGGCAGACCACCATGAACCCGGAATCCCGGACCATGCTCAAGGTGGAGGTCGCCGACGCCGTCGAGGCCGACCGCACTTTCTCCATGCTCATGGGCGATGAAGTGCCGCCGCGCAAGGCCTTCATCCAGACCTACGCCAAGCGCGTCAAGAACCTGGATATCTAGCTCAGACAGCGGTCATTGCGAAGGAGCGTCTGCGGCGGCCTGGTGTGGA
>DAOUCU010000051.1:0-44939 GCA_034431935.1 Dehalococcoidia bacterium
TGATGAGGAGCGGTGGGCGGCTTTCTTCGCCGCCCGGGCACGGGGCGGGGCCGGGCTTATAGTGGTCGGTGCCCTGCAGGCGATATTCCCCAGCCGGCGGCAGGCGCCGGCCACCGCCAATCTGAACCATGACCGGCATGTCCCGCGGTTGAAGAAGGTTACGGACGCCATCCATCAGGCTGGCGCAAAAACCGCAGCGCTACTGGCTACTTATGATTACTGGGCCAGCGGCGGCTATGACACAACCCCGGAGGATGTCGGGCCATCCGAAATTGAAATACCACGGGATGGCCTGCACCCGCACTTTATGGCGGCCGACTTCCTGCCGCGGGTGCGGGCGCTCACCACCGGTGAGATTCACCAGATTCGATCGGAGGTGGTCACGGCGGCGCAGAGGGCGCATCAGGCGGGATTCGATGCCATTGAAATCCAGGTGGTCGGTGGCAACCTGCTCAACCGTTTCATCAACCCGTTCACCAACCGACGCACCGATGAGTACGGTGGGAGCCTGGAAAACCGCACCCGCCTCGTCGTGGAAATCGTTGCCGGAATAAAGTCGAAGCTCGGCACAGACTACCCCCTGATTTGCCGGATTTCCGGAGATGATATGGTGCCATGGGGAGAGGGACTTGATTCCTGGAAACAGGTGGCAGGCATCCTTGAAAATGCCGGGGCCGATGCCATTACCGTTATGCCTGGCTGGCATGAGACCCGCGCCCCGCGCAACCAGATGTGCGTGCCAAATGACCATTTCGTGTATCTGGCTGCCGGATTGAAGGAAGCCGTCAGCATACCGGTGGCGGCGGGTAATAACATCACCGACCCTCTTCTGGCAGAGAGTATAATTGTTTCGGGCAGGGCCGATTTTGTTACCATGGGACGGCCGCTCATCGCCGATCCGGACCTGCCGCAGAAGGCAAAAGACGGCCGGTTCGGGGAAATCCGCCGTTGTACCCGGTGCTGTTTCTGCTATGAATGTTTACCCAAAGGCCTCTCGCTGGCCTGTTCTGTTAACCCGCTGGTCGGCAGGGAAAAAGCCGGCCCGGTGAAACCGGCGGAGAAGAAAAAGAAGGTTGTGGTCGTCGGTGGCGGCCCGGCCGGGATGCAGGCGGCGCTGACGGCGGCCGAACGCGGTCACCGGGTGATTTTATTCGAGCAGGCCAGCCAGCTTGGAGGACAGCTCCACCGCGCCGCGACACCACCACATAAATCGGAGTGGTTGAACCTGGTGGAGTATCTGGAGTCGGCGGTGGCACGGAACCATGTCCGGACTGTGCTGGGGTCGGAAGTTACCGTTGACCGGATATTGAAAGAGCGTCCCGATGCGGTGATTGTCGCCACTGGCGCGGTGCCGCTGGTTCCCGCCATACCCGGCATTAACCTGCCAAACGTGGCCGTGGCGCTTGACATACTGGATGGCAAGCGCCAGGCCGGCGAGCGGGTAGTGATCATCGGCGGTGGTAGTGTTGGTCTGGAAACAGCCGAGTTCCTGGCAGCGCGGGGCAAGAAAGTGATTGTTCTTGAGGCTCTGGCGAAAGTTGGTGAAGATGTCGGCGAGCACAACCGCTGGGTCCTGCTCGACCGTCTGGTCGGCCTAGGCATCCGCATGGAAACTTCGTCTCCGGCGATTGAGATAACGGGTAAAGGTGTCTGGACCGGAGTTAACGGGACCCGTTACGTGTTCTATGAGGCCGATACCGTAGTTATGGCTACCGGTATGAGGCCACGAAACACGCTGGCGGGTCAACTGGAAGGCAAAGTGCCGTTGCTCAAGGTTATCGGCGACTGTGTCAGGCCGCGCAAAGTCAAGGATGCAATTGAGGAAGGGTTCTTGGCAGGCATGGCGGTGTAAACTGCTCTATCGTGTCATTTCGGAGCCGGTATTGGGCGAATGAGAAACCGGATGGGGCGTCTCCTTACCTCTTACCCAGGTTTTTCGCCTTCTCGTAAGCCGCTGTTACCGCCTGTAAAAGCAAATGCCGGATGCCACCACCTTCAAGCTGTTTCAGTCCTTCAGTGGTGGTGCCTCCGGGCGAGGTCACCAGGTTCTTTAGCTCCGCCGGGTGATGGCGGGTCTTTCTAACCGCATTGGCCGAGCCGACAATCGTCTGGAGCGTCAGGCTTTCCGCTATCGCCCGCGGCAGGCCGATGTGGACACCGGCATCAGTCAGCGCCTCAATCATCAGGAAAATGAAGGCCGGCCCGCTTCCGGATAGCGCCGTGGCCATATCGACGTAGTCCTCGCTGGTCACGTAAAGTTCCTCGCCGAGCGCGCCGAGCAGTTTCGAGACCGCCTCCTTTTGCTCTTTGGTCACCTCCGACGTTGCCGTCCAGACGGTCATGCCCTCACCAATCTGTGCTGGCATGTTCGGCATGGCGCGCACTGCGGCGGTGTGTCTTAAACCATGCGTTAGAGTGTCGAGAGTAATGCCGGCGGCGATGGAAAGAATCAAAGTCCTCCGTGGTATCTCGTCTCTAAGCTTGGTAAGCAGTCCCTTGATATCCTGAGGCTTTACCGCAATGACAATGATGTCAGCCCCGGCGATAGCTTTTTCTGCCGTTACGGCGGCTGTGACCCTGTGTTTTCTGGCGACTTCGTCAAGCCGCGCCTGCTTGACGTCGTAAACAATAATGTCTCCCGGAGCGCATACCTTCTTGCGTATGAGGCCTTTAATCATAGCCTCGCCCATGGTGCCGGCGCCGATAAATGCGATTTTCATACTTGTCTCCCTGCCCCTTCTCTCATAGAGAAGGAGATGGTTTAGTCTTAAAGAGGGTTGCGCCCTCTTCAATACCGTAGGGAAGGGAAAACGGTCTAATCACAAGAGGGCTATGTCCTCCCGGACTCTCTAGCGCCGTTCTCCGAATATCGCCCGCCCGATACGTATCATCGTAGCACCTTCTTCTATGGCCACTTCGAAGTCATCGGTCATTCCCATGGATAGCTCTTTCAGACCGAGGTCGTCGCGCAGTCGCCGGAGATGGCGGAAATAGGGACGGGCGTCGTTAGGTTCAGTGACGATGGGTGCGATGGTCATCAGCCCGCGCAGTTCCAGGTTCGGCAGTGCACTGATGCTTTTGACCGCTGCGGCGACATCGTCTGGCTCAAGGCCTCCTTTGGTCGCCTCTCCGGATACGTTTACTTCCAGCAGGACTGGCAGGCGCCGTGACGCTCGCCGGTCCAGGGCCTCCGCCAGCCTGACGGAATCGACGCTCTGGACAACATCAAATAGCTCCGCCGCCTTGCGCGCCTTGTTCATCTGGAGACGGCCAACCATGTGCCAGGTGATTGCCTTTCTGATATCGGTCAACCATCCGAACTTGCCCGCGGCTTCCTGAACGCGGTTTTCGCCGAACTGCCGGATTCCTGCCTCGAAGGCCGTCCGTATTAGTGGGACCGGCACCGTCTTGGTTATGGCTATCAGGGTTACCTCCGATGGTAATCGGCCGGCCCGCTCACAGGCCCCGGCGATACGCTGCTTTAGCTTCTCCAGATTGGCGGCGATATCGGTTGCGCTCATCCCGTTTCAGACAACGATATTCACCAGCTTCCCCGGCACGTAGATTATCTTACGGGGCTTCTGGTTGTTAAGGAAGGGCTTGATGCGCTCCGAGCCAAGCGCCAGGCCGGTGGCAGCTTCCTCGGAGATAGAGGCCGGTACACTGATACGGTCGCGCACCTTGCCGTTGACCTGGATCACCAGGATGATTTCCTCCTCTCTGGCCAGAGCTTCGTCCCACGATGGCCAGGACTGATTGTGGATGCTGTACTGCCCGCCTGTCCTTTGCCACAGCTCCTCTGCCAGGTGTGGGGCGGTTGGAGCAAGGAGCTTGAGCAGGGTGGTGATGGCGTTGTTCCATGATTCCGGGGCCACCGAGCCGGCTTCCCGAACATCGGTCAGGTGGTTGGTGAACTCCATCAGTGCCGCCAGCATGGTATTGAAGCGGAAACGCTCGATATCGCCGCTGACCTTCTTGACCGTCCGGTGGGTGCGCCGAAGAAGCTCTTTTTCGGCTTCGGAGTTGACGTGGTTTCCGGTGTACGGCTCCTCCACCAGGTTCCATACCCGGTGCAGCCAGCGGTTCATGCCGATGATGCCGTTGTCCATCCACTCACCGCCCTGCTCCCAGGGGCCGACGAACATGAGGTAGGCGCGTATCGTGTCCGCGCCCATGGTATCGACGTAATCGTCGGGGTTGACCACGTTGCCTTTGCTCTTGGACATCTTGGCTTTCTGGTAGATGATGGTGCCCTGGTTAAAGAGCTTCTTGAACGGCTCGGAAAAGTCGAGCAGGCCGAGGTCGCGCAAAGCCCTGGCGAAAAAGCGTGCATAGAGCAGGTGCATTACGGCGTGCTCGGCACCGCCGGTGTAAAGGTCGACCGGCAGCCAGTACCTTCCGGCTCTGGGCTCGAACGGTCCCTTATCGTATTTCGGGCTGGTATAGCGCAGGTAGTACCAGGCCGAGCACATATGGGTGTCCATGGTATCGGTCTCGCGCTTTGCTGCTCCTCCGCATTTCGGGCATTCGGTATTGACGAAAGCGGCGTGGTATTTGAGCGGCGATTCACCGGTCGGTTTAAACTCGGCGTCCGGCGGCAGGAGCACCGGCAGGTCTTTTTCCGGCACCGGTACCGTGCCGCATGTATCGCAATAGACGATCGGTATGGGCGCACCCCAGTAGCGCTGGCGGGAGACGAGCCAGTCACGCAGGCGGTAGGTGACGGCGTATTTGCCCCAGCCTTTCTCTTCCAGCCAGGCGGTTATTTTCGTGAGACACTCCAGGCTGGGCATGCCGTTGAAGGGGCCGGAGTTGACCATGACGCCTTCTTCGGTATAAGCCTCGGCCAGCGGCCGGCCTTCCCAGCCCGGCGGCGAAATGACGACCGGGATGGGCAGGTTAAACTTCTTGGCGAAGGCGAAGTCGCGGGTATCGTGGGCGGGGACGGCCATGATGGCGCCGTAGCCGTAGGTGGGCAGGACGTAGTCGGCGATGAATACCGGCACTTTCGCCCCGTTCACCGGATTGATGCAGTAGCCGCCGGTGAAGACTCCGGTCTTTTCTCGCTCGGCGGTGGTGCGCTCGACCTCGGTGGCGCGGCGTGTCCGGGCGATGTAGGCTTCGGCTTCGGCTTTCTGTGCCGGTGTGGTCAGGTGCGGTACTAGCGGATGTTCCGGCGCCAGCACCATGAAGGTGACGCCGAAGGTGGTATCGGGCCGGGTGGTGAAGATGCGGATGGCCTTCTGGCCGCCGATGGGCTTTTCCAGCGGGAAGTCGATGTCGGCGCCGGTGGAACGGCCAATCCAGTTGGTCTGCATGGTCTTGATTTTTTCCGGCCAGTCGATTTGCGACATATCGAGCAGTTCTTCGGCGTACTTTGTTATGCGGAAGAACCACTGCTCCAGGTCTTTTTTGATTACCGGCGTTTCACAGCGGTCGCAGACGCCCTCGCCGACAACCTGTTCGTTGGCCAGGGCGGTCTGGCACTTCGGGCACCAGTTGACCGGCGCGCTGGCGCGGTAGGCCAGACCGGCATGATAGAGCTTAAGGAAGAGCCACTGGGTCCACTTATAGTAGTCGGGGAGGCAGGTGATGACCTCGCGCCGCCAGTCGTAGATGGCCCCTATTGTTTTCAACTGGCGCCGCATGTTTTCGATGTTGTCCATGGTCCATTTGTGGGGGTGGATGCCGTGCTTGATGGCGGCGTTTTCCGCGGGCAGGCCGAAGGCATCGAAGCCCATGGGGTGAAGGACGTTGAATCCCTGCATCCGCTTATAGCGTGCCTGGACGTCGGAAGGGGCCATGGCGTACCAGTGGCCGATGTGGAGGTCGCCGGAAGTGTAGGGGAACATCGTCAGGGCGTAGTATTTTGGCCTGGGCGAGTCTTCGGAGACCTCGTAAAGCCGGTCTGCCGCCCAGCGTGCCTGCCACTTCCTTTCGATTTCAACAGGGTTGTATGGCGAAGTCATTTGAGTCCTTCATCAAGGGATGGTGGGTCAACCACCAATTCAGTTCGGAAAGATTATAGCTTACAGGGGACTGACCAACAATCCGCGTGCATGGTCATTGCGAAAGTCGGCGCCAATCGCGATGGCCGACTTACTTAAATAGCGGTCTCGTGTGGCCTGATCGCTCCGGACGAATCATCAGGGCTGGCCGGCATGGCGAATATAGTGGGGATGGCGGCCAGCATCACCGTCCCCCAGAGGGCGAAGACCACGGTGAAGGAAAGAGCCGAGCCGCCCATGCCCTGGATGATGACGGTGCTGATAGCGATTCCCACGGCGCCGCCGAGCTGGCGGAACATGGAGCGCAGGGCGGTAATGGTCGGTATATGCTCCGGCAGAAGCTCGATGCAGGCGTTATTGGCCGCCGGAGCGGACATGCCAGCGCCTGCGCCGGTGAAGAGCATGATAATCACAAGGATAGTTGTGGGGTTGAACACCTCCGCCCCGGACAGCGGCACCGCAAGGGCGCCCAGGCAAAGGACGATGATTGTGGAACCAATAAGCATCGGGCCGCGGTAGCCCCAGCGGTTGATGAGGAGACTGGTGACGGTCGAGGCCACCATCATGCCAAAGAAGCGCGGGGTCAGGACGAGGCCGGCTTCGATGACGGTGAGGTTGTAAGTGGTGATGGCGTACAGGGGGATAAGGGTAAAAATGCCAAAAGCGCAGAGGCCATAGACGGTATTGAAGATATTGGCGGCCATGAAGGGACGCCCGCGGAGGACATTCAGGTCAAGGATAGGATTTGGTGATGAGCGCTCGCGCCGGATAAGGCCGTAAAGGAACCCACCGCCAGCCAGGAGGCAGGGCAGGGCCACGGCCCATGCCTGCCAGTTGCCTACCTTCGAAAGCTGGGTCAGGCCGAGCATGAAGAGGAAGAGGAATCCGGCCAGCCAACCGGCGCCGACGAAGTCGAGGCTCTGCCAGGATCTGACGTTCCTAGCCGCTGAATCGCGCCGCAGGAGAAAGCGGGCCATAATTATGACGATGACGCCGATGGCGGCGGTAGCACTGAATGTGGCACGCCAGCCGAAGGCGTTGATGAGCACGGCACCGAGGTTGGGGCCGATGATACTGCCGATGGGGAAGACACTGCTGAAGAGCCCGATGGCCTTCTGCCGCGACTGCGGGAATTCGTCACTGACGATGCCGGCGGCCGAGGGCAGGAAACCGGCGCCGCCGGCGGCCTGGACGATGCGGAAGAAGATGAGTGAGTAAGCATCCGGCGCCACGGCGCATAAAGCCGAACCGACGGTGAAAACGCTGGTGAATAAGAGGAATGAGGAACGTCGGCCCATGGTCTCGCTGAGGCGTCCCGCCAGCGGTATCAGGGCAATCTGGGTGAGCTGGAAGGCATTAAGAATCCACCCGCCGAGGACAACCGATATCTTGAGCTCGTCGATGACGAAGGGGAAAGCTACAGTAATGGCGGTGATGTTGACCGAGCCCAGGAAGAGGGCAAGGCTGACGCCGAAAAAAGCGAAGTAGCGGCGCAAGGTGTGTGCTCAACCGCCGGCAATGGGCGGTAGAAAAACAATGGTGATGTTGTCGGCCAGCGGGACGGTCATGGCCTCTTCAAGCGAGCACTCACGGTCGGGGAAGACGATGCGCAGGCCCTCAAGGCTGTCCACTTCAGTGCGGAAGGCAGTGCCGAAGTCCACAGTCATACGGTCCAGAAGGGCACGAAAAAGCGTGCCGGCAGGCAGGTCATAGGTCTTGTGCTTGACGCCGGCCAGTTCGCGGAGCTGGGCAAACAGGAGCACTTCGACTTTGATATCAGACATGTTGCTGAAAGGGAATCATATATCCCTCAAAACTTCCCGGTCGCCGGCGCTTCTGAGTAACGACATGATAATGTGGCGATGTGCTAATCATAGGGACTATCGGCTAACCCCCGAAAATCGGCGGCAGGAAAACAATCTGATCGCCATCTCTGAGCCGGGTCTCCATGACTTCATCGGGGAAATATTCGCGGTCGCCAACGAGGATACGGGTGCCTTCCAGGTTCTTGATTTCATCGCGGAAGTTATCTCCGTGCTCCCGGGCGAGCAAATCAACCAGGTCTTGGACCCTGGCGCCGGCGGGCAGTTCGACATGCTTCTGCCGCACTCCGACTATTTCACGGAGCTGGGCGAAGAAGACGCACTCGACTTTCAATGGCCATTCCGTCCGCGGGTCTTTTGCAGGGGGGTGGGCCCCTTTATTTGCTAATGGTAAATCCCAGCCCCAGTTCCTGCAACTTCTCCGGGGTCGGGATGCCGTTGCTGTCCCAGTTGCGCTGTTTGTAATAGTCGGCAAGAAGAATATCCGCCTCGAATACTTTGCCCGCCGTTGGGCCGGCAGGTAAGGTCTCCTTGGTAATCCGGTCAGGGAAAACATCGTCTTTCCGGTTGAAGCCCTCGCGGACGTTGAACATCTGCTCCAGGTTGAAGATGCGCTCGCCGACCTTCCACAGATAGGCCTCGTCTTCGAAGTCCTTGACGCCGGTAGCGGTGGCGAGGAGCTTGCCAAGCATCTGGTGGCTGCCGCGCATGTAACCGCCGGCAAAGTTACACAGGATGCCGGTCTCCTGCGTGGCAGTGAAGTCCTGGTTCCACTTGGTCAGTTCACCCTTGCCATCCACGGCGAAACGGTCGATTTTCTGTCCCTTGTAACGCACACCGAAGATTTCCTGGAAAGAGTAGCCGGAGTTGTGGTCAGCGCCGATGGGCAGGGTCATCAGGCTTAAGCCGTGGGCCTTGGCGCCGCGCGGGTCGTAGGCGGGAAACTCCAGGCCTTTGACATGCATGGCGAATTTCTCGGTACCGCGCCCCAGCTTCTGTGACATGATACGGACGCCTTCGGCAAGAAAATCGCCGAAGCCCTGTCTTGCGGCTATCATCTCGACCAGTTTGAGGGCGGCATCACCGTTGCCGTAGGTAAGCTCCAGCCCGCCGGTGTCGGATTTGGTAATGATACCCTTCTCGTATAATTCGTAAGCGAAGCCGATGGAAACAGCGCAGGACATGGTATCGATGCCGAGCCGGTCGCAGAGGTGGTCCGCAGCCACGGTCAGACCAAGGTCGGCGACACCGATAGGGCCGCTAAAGCCCCAGATGGTCTCGTACTCCGGGCCTTCCGACCAGGTACCGGCCCACTTGCCGGAACCAATGTGGACGATGCTGGGGCAGTGAATCATGCAGTTATGACAGGCCGTCTTGCGTACGCGGACCTTCTTGAACTCGGCGCCATCAAGCGCCTCATAGCCTTGAAGAATACCCTCCCGGAAATTCTTTGTCGGGTACATGCCAAGGGAGTTGGTCAGGCCGGCGGTGCCCTGGGTGCCATGCTCGGAGAAGTGGGGATAGCCGCGGTCGGTGCGGATGGCCTCCATCCATGCTTTTGAAGCTTCGGCAAAACCGGCGGCGTCTGAGTATTCCATCGGCAGTTTGCCGCGGACGGCGATGGCTTTCAGGTTTTTCGCTCCCATAACCGCACCGCCACCCCCGCGGCCGGCGGTATGGCGGTCGGAGAAAATGCCGGCGTACCTGACCTTGTTTTCGCCGGCAGGACCGATGCAGGCGATACGGATAAGCGGGTCACGCAGTTCTTCGCGTATCAATTCATGGGTATCGTCGCAATCGAGCCCGGTCAGGTAGGAAGCATCGCGGAGCTCGTATTGGCCTTCCTTGGCCCAGAGGTAGACCGGTTTTTCGGAGATTCCCCTGATGATGATGGCATCGAGCCCGGCGGCTTTAAGCTCCGAGCCCCAGTGGGCGCCGCCGCAGGACTTAAAATAGCCTCCGGTCAGGGGCGATTTGAAAAATACCTTCCATCGGCTGAATGATTGGGCGGTGGTGTTTGCCAGTGGGCCGGCCAGGAATATCAGTTCGTTGTCCGGGCCCATCGGGTCGATTCCCGGCTTAAGGTCATCATAGAGGAGCTTGATGCCAAAGCCCCGGCCGCCAATGTAGTCGTGGATGAGGCCGGCATCCAGCGTTTGCTCTTCGAACTTGCGGGTGGTTAGATCGACGCGGAGGATACGGTTCTTGTAGCCGCCCATGAGTGACTCCTTTGTCTGTATTGCTCCTCATAAAGCAGGAGCGTGTAATTATACCATGCGGCAGTAATCGTACGTCAAACGTTTGGTAGGGTAAGTAATTTTAAGGAAGACTGTCTACCCTTAAACGTCACGATGTCATAGCCACCGGTATGCCCTCCGGTATCGGCCCGACTAAGGCGGGCGACGTTATCGAGGTACGGGTCGAAGGGGTCGGCTCTCTTCGGAACATAGTAGCCGCCGTGGGTGGGCAAGGCGTTAGTCCTCTATCTTGGAGGGGGAAGTCTAGGAGGGCGAGTCCTCCCAGTGGATGACCCGGCTCGACCAGATATCTTCTATGGTAGCTTCGAGACTGGCCTGCTTTGGTTCGCGCACGTTGAGCAGGCGGTCGATAACGCGGTCATCGAGACGGGCAATATACTGACACTGTTTGCGGAACTCAAGGACTGTCTCCTCGGTGCCGCCGTAGATTATCCAGTCGATTTCGTTGATATACTGGTCGAGCCGGTCGCGGACCTGGAGGCAGATGCGGCTGAAGAACTCCTTGATTTGCTTGTCGCGGTGGCGCTCGAAGCGGTGTGCGGAGGAGCCTCCCTGGCGGTGCCGGGAGTGGATATTGCCGGTGCCTACCCGGCTGGCTACCAGCTTTTCTCCCCGGAACAGACCGATGGCGTACATTCCAAGCCGGAGCAGGATGACTGCCACGGTCAGGTCACGGGATAGCACCTCACGGAGCGGCTCGGTGTACAGGTTGAGGAAGGTGTGTTTGTCTGCGACCGGAAACGGCGGGACAAGCAGATCACCGGTATGCTCGCCGAGGAAGACGGCTCCGCCGGTGGGGGAAGCGGCGATAATTTCGGCAAGACCGGCCGGAATTCCGCCGGCGACGGGAAGTCCGGACATCGTCATCTCGATTTCTGGCAGGAGGGTGCCGGGCGGTATGTAAACGGATGCCGACGGGCCCGGCCTGGCTTCAATCTCAGCCAGCCAGTCGAGCGCCTGCTTCCGCCTGAGCCGTGACTCCGTTAATGAGAGCAAAGCAACTGCCCTCCTCCTCTTTACAAGCTTATTACAAGCTTACCACGGTTACGCCGTCGCCGCCTTCTTCGCGGTTGCCGGGCCGGTAGGACTTGACCAGTTGATGCTTGCTGACAATTTCGCGGACGACGCTCCGGATGGCGCCGGTAGCGAAGCCGTGGATAATGCGTACCTGGGTAAGGTTGGCAAGGAAGGCATCGTTGAGGTAGCTGTCGAGGATGGGGAAGACATCGTCGGCCCGCTTGCCGCGCAGGTCAAGCTCGACCGGCATGGCG
Organism: Dehalococcoidia bacterium; assembly: GCA_034431935.1. GTDB lineage: Bacteria > Chloroflexota > Dehalococcoidia > GIF9 > JBFMDU01 > JBFMDU01. The sequence goes on from DAOUCU010000051.1 coordinate 11,361, forward strand.
CGGGCCGTGAAGCGCGGCCTGATAGAGACCGAATCCGGCGCGTTTACACTGAACGGGGTTATCTTCTCGACGCTCCGGATACTCAGGGTGACGCGGGTCTGCCCTGCCTGTACCTCGACCTCCCGGCCACCATTGAGGATGCGGGTTATGAGGCCTTCCAAATTGGTGTTGATGAGCCGCACCTTATCGCCGACGGCCAGAGGTTCTTCCCGGGATGGCTCCCCTGTTTTCGTTTGCCAGGCATCTTTTTCAATATGGTGGTGGAGTTCGGCGATTGCCCTGCGGGCACGCTCGGTTGATTCACGTGACCTCGACTTCCTAAGGTCGGCCTCAGCCTCGCGTATCTGGCGCTGGAGACCGGCGGCCTCCTCCATAAGCCGGTCGCGAGTCTCCTGGAGAAGGCGCTTTCCCTCATCACGGAGACGTGCCAGATCGCTTTCCAGCTTTTCCCGCATCGCTCTGGCTTCGGCCCGCTCGTTTTCCAGCGACTGCCGGAGCATTTCTGCCCTTTCTTTCTCGCTGGAGAGGTCACTCAGCATTACTTCAACTTGCTGGGGGCCTTTGGCCATGACCGCCCGGGCGCTTTCGATTATCTCTCGCGGCAGTCCGAGCCTGGCGGCAATAGCCAGGGCATTGCTCCCACCGGGGACACCGGTGATGAGACGGTAAGTTGGCGAGAGCGTTACCGGGTCGAAGGCCAGTGAGGCGTTTTCAACACCCGGCGTAGTGTGGGCGAAGACCTTAAGGTCGCTGAAATGAGTGGTAGCTACAACCATTGTGCCGCGTGATAGGAAGTGGAGAAGTATCGCCTGGGCCAGGGCGACGCCCTCGACGGGGTCGGTGCTGGTGCCGAGCTCGTCGAGCAGGACCAGGCTGGAGGCGGTCGATTCGTGGATGATGCGGTTGATGTTGCCCACGTGCCAGCTAAAGGTGGAAAGGGTGCGTTCGATACTCTGCTCGTCACCGATATCGGCAAAGACGCTGTCGAAGACCGGTATTGAGCTTTCTTCGGCGGCAGGTATCGGCAGGCCGGCCTGGGTCATCAGGGTGAGCAGACCGATGGTCTTGAGGGCGACTGTCTTGCCACCGGTATTAGGGCCGGTGATGATAAGCGTGGAGAAGTCCCGTCCGATTTCAACCGTCATCGGCACCGGCTTGCCTTTCAGGAGGGGGTGGCGGGCATTGACCAGCCGCAGGACGTTCCATTTCGCTTTTGGCTTATCGGGCTCGGGGAAAGTGATGCCAGCCTCGGTGGCCTTGAGTCGCTGAGCATAGCGGGCCTTGGCCAGAGCGAGGTCAAGATGGGCCAGGCTGACGACGCTGGTGCCGATAGCGGCTTCGCTCTCACCGACAAGGGCGCTTAAGTCGGCCAGGATGCGCTCGACCTCGTACTTTTCCTGGACGGCAAGTTCACGGAGCTCGTTGCCCAGGTCGACCGTGGCCAATGGTTCGATGAAGGTGGTGGCGCCGGTATTCGAGACGTCGTGGACGATACCCTTGACCTGGGTGCGTAGCTCCGACTTGACCGGAATTACGAAGCGGCCGTCGCGCTCGGTAACGATGGGTTCTTGCAGTATCCGCTGGCCGCGGCGGGAGCGGGTGATGGCCTCGAGACGTTCTACCAGTTCCTGACGGGCGGCGCGCAATCTACGCCGCAGGCCGGCTAGCTTCTCCGAAGCACTGTCCATGACCTCGCCTTCTGGTGAGATGCATCGGCTGATTTCGGATTCGAGGTGCGGCAGGGGTGTTATCTGGCTGGCGATGCTCCAGAGAGCCGGCGCTTCAGTTTTCAGCTTTTCGATGCCCGAGCGGGCCAGTCGTGCTGAGGCCATGGTGCGACAGATATCCACCAGGACGAGCGGCTCTAAGGCCTTACCTTTAGATGCCATTCGGGCTGGTTCGCGGACGTCGGATGCGTATCCGATTGAAAAGTCCGGCCTCAGGGCGAGCACCCGGCGTGCTTCGCTCGACTGCCTGAGCAGGGTGCTCACAACCCCGGGGTCGGAAGACGGCTCAAGACTGAGCGCGATCTCCCGGCTGACCGAAAACGAGGTCAGGGATGCCAGTACCTCTCTGACCCTGGGGAATTCGAGCATTTCCAGACTATGCTGGTCCACGTGTCTCTCCGAGTGTTACTGGGATGCGGGTAAAATGATATGAAAAAAGGACAGCTCAGGTAAGCCTGCCGTCCTCCTGCCTGGCTTATGATGCCCTGTCGAGGTCTGTGGGGAGTTACTTTATGGTCACGTTGAAGACTTTAGTCTGAGCGGGCGGGGCGCTTTCCCATGGGCGTTGATAGGTCAGGGTAACCTTGGTCGTGCCGGCCTCAACGCCCTGGAAGGTGAACTTTTCGGTACCTCCGGCGCCGACTCTGCCAGATGCTGATGGGTCCTAGACATAGTCCTTACCTGCAAGGGTAAGCATTGTGCTGTCGTAGTTCAACTGCCAGGAAAAACCGGTAGTCGGGTTCGAAGTAAGAGCAATTACGAATGGCTCGCCAGCACCGGCAATTATGGGGACTCTCTCGTCGGTGTACTCCGGTGGAGCGGCGCCAGCACATCCGGCAAGCAGGGCAAACATCAGGGCCAGGGCAACTGCGGGTAACATGATTCGGGACAAGTCTCACCTCCGTGACGTGTTGGTGCCCATTATACCACCTTCGGAAGTTGGACGATTTTGTCAGCTGTTCTGCAGTTCATTTTTTGCCGTATTTGTGGACGGCCTCGACCAAGGCAATGATCCGTTCCTTTGGTGTTTCCTGCTGGACAGTCTCGCCGAGGTTGAAGATGAACCCCTTGGCCTTGGCGCCCATGCGCAGGATTTCCTTCACCCGCTTCTCCATCTGGTTTCGGGGCATGAAGAGGCAGAAGGGGTCGATATTGCCCTGGACGGCAAAGTGCGGGCCGAGTTTCTTGATGGCCTGGTCAAGATCGACCCGGTAGTCGACGCCGATGACATCGGCGCCGGAGGATTTGATTTCATCGGCGAGCGCGGAAAAGCCGTTGAAGAAGATAATTATCGGGACGTCCCTGGCGCCGTTTTTTCGGAGCGAAGAGACAATTTGTTTGAGGTAGGGAAGGGCGAATTCGGCGTAATCGCGCCGGTTAAGGATTACTGCCCAGTTTTCGAACAGCATCATCGCGTTAACGCCTGCCTTAACCTGAGCATTGACGTAGTCGCAGGTAAAGTCGGTCAACTTGGTCATCAGTAAATGGAAAGTCCTGGGCTGTTCAAAAAGCATGCGTTTGATGTGAAAGTAGCGCATCGACTGGCCGCCCTCAATCATGTAGCCGCCGAGGGTGAATGGCGCGCCGGCGAAACCGATGAGCGGCACCTTATTTCTTAATGCTCTTGAAGCCAGCTTAATGCTTTTCATTACGTAATCAAGGCTTTTTTCAGCATCAGGTACACGCAGACGGTCAACATCGGCTTTGCTCCTGATGAGCGGTTCGTACTTGGGGCCTTTACCGACCTCGTACACGAGTTTCATGCCCATCGGCATCACGGGATTGAGCATGTCGGAGAAAAGGATGGCGGCATCGACGCCGAGTTCGTCGACGGGCATGACGGTGGCTTGGGCGCAGATGTCCGGGTCGAGAATCATCCTCATGAAGCCGAGCCGGTCGTATATCTTGCGGAACTTCGGCAGACAACGTCCTGCCTGCCGCATTACCCAGATGGGCGTATAGGAAACCGGTTCGCCGCGGCAAGCTTTGAGAAAAGTATCGTTCATTAAGGCCTCCTTACCTCCTTAGCTGGTAACGCCGACCATATCTTCGTCATCGAGGCTGGTGAAGAGCTTGATTGGCGGCAGGACGGCATCCCGGTATTCCGTCCAGAGACGCACCCATTTTTCGTTGCTTGGGGTGACCTCGATGTTGGCGTCGTCGGCAGCCCAGATAAGTTTCTGGTAGTCGTCGCAGTAGCGCGTCAGCAGTTCCAGGTTCTTTTGCTGGCGTCGCTCGTGCTTATCGGTCCAGAGCTTCAGGTCTTTTAGATAGGCAATGAGGCCCTCATGGGCGGGGACAAAAGTCTGCTCCAGCGCTTTCATCAGCCAGAAGCGGGTACGGAAGCGGTTCTCTTTGTGGCGGTCCTTGTAACGGTCGTAGTTTTCATCCAGCCATTTGGCGATGTGGTAGATAAGCTCGGCATCAACACGCTCGTTAGTCAGTTCCAGATTGAGTCCCTGGGTGCCCCATTTGCCGCCGGCGCACTTGAGGCTTTCTTCCGGGATGATGCCGAAATTGACCAGCGGGTCTTTTTCACGGAAACGCCTGGCGCCTTCCGGATCTTTCTCGGCGTTGGTTTCTACAATCCCCAGTCCGAGCGGGTTCTTGGCGGCTTCATGGACGAGCGGGTTGATTGGAAAACTGAAGCAGATGTCAGCCTTTCCGGAGACAACCGCTCCGATATTTTCTTCCGGACTGTGGACCGGCACCCACTGGATTTCTTTGGGGTCGACCTTGGCCCAGGCCAGCAGGCCTTCTACAACACGGGTGGCGGCGGCGTAGGGGTTCATATCGGTAATACGTGTGCCCGGTTTGATGTCGTAAGGTGTCTTTATTTTAGAGTCGCCGCGGGTGAAAAAAGCGGCATTCCCCTTGGACTGCATCCATACGACCCTTACCTGGAAGGGCCCGCCGTCGCGAACCGCGTACTTGCGGTCGGCCATCACCATCTGGCTGGTCTCGCTGGGAGCGCCGATGGTCTGGTCAGATAACCCAACTCGCCCCAGCCAGCGGAAGCGGTTGACCGTGTTGTAGTCGCCGCCAACTTGGATTTTCATGCCGGTGTCCTGCTGAAGCAGGTCGGCCCAGCTGTGGGCGCCGTCGACGGCGACGCCGTACCATGTAAGGATGCGATATTTCTCAGGCCATTTAAAACTTTTTTTAGCAGGCATTGCTTATCTCCTTCCAGCAGCGAACTCATCGGTCTTGATATTCCGGAACATGCGGAACTTGGGCAGGTTTATTTCCTTCTTGTAGTTTTCCCAGAACTCAATCCACTTCGGATTCTGATGATTCACCCACAGGTTCATCTCGTCGGCCTTGGCGATAGCGGCGGCGTTGGCTTCGCAGTAGCGGGTGACCATTTCAACGTTAAACTTCTGCCGCCGGTCGTGGTCGGCCGTCCATAGGCCGAGCTCTTTTAGATACTTAATCAGGCCTTCGTGGCAGGGATAGAAAGTATGGTTAAGCTCGTCCATCAGGTTGTCACGGGTCATGTACTTGCACCATGGGTGCCCGTCTTTATAGCGGGGCCAGTTCTCATCCATCCATTTAGCCAGATGATATACGTATTCAGCGTCGGTCTTTTCGTTGGTAATGTAAAGGCTGGTGCCTATTGTTCCCCAGACGCCGATGCAGGACGGTGGGCCGTTGAACATCGGACCGAAGGAGACCAGCGGGTCGATGGCACGGAAGCGGGCAGCCCCTTCCGGGTCCTTCTCTTCGTTCAGGTCTATCCAGCGCAGCCCGTAGGGGTTCTTTTCTGCCTTCATAACGGCAACGGTCGAGGAAACGATGTGTGTCATGTCGGCTTTGCCATCGACAATCAGCTGGACTTTCTCCTCAGAGCTGTAGGCAGGCACCCACTGGACATCCTTTTCTAGATCCTTGATGCCCGCCCAGGCGAGGCAGGCTTCCTGAATGCGCTGGCTGGCGACGTAGTGGCGCATATCCACCACACGAACCCCGGGTTTGATGTCGTAAATGTTCTTGATATGAGAATCACCCCTGACCACGATTCCGGAGTTGCCGCGCGACTGCACCCATACTACCCTTATCTGGAAAGGCCCGGTATCCCGGTCGGCAAAGCGCCGGTCGCCCTCCATCATCAGGCTGGTCTCGGTGGTGCCGCCGGCGGTCATATCGAACAGTCCAAGCTTGGTATATTTGAAACGCTCCAGGCTGTCCTTGGTGTTGGCGATACGCTGTCTCATGCCGGTGTCTTTGCATATCTTCGGCACCCAGGCGTTGTAGATGTTAACTCCGAGCCCCGTCCAGCCGATGACCCGGATGCTGTCGGGCCAGCGGTATCGTTTTCTTGCCATTTTTGATTTGCCCTCCTTCAGGAAATTGTACCTGTCATGCTTGATGATAATTGCCTATCCACGAGCCAGGCGTCATTTTGCTATTGTGGTTGCTAATCTTCTGCGCACTAAAGATGGCAGAATTGCGGTGGTGCAGATAACCAGACCTGCTATCGTTGATGACCAGTCAGGGAAGGCAAACAAGAATCCTCCCGGAATGAGGAGAGACCGCTGCCACACAGCTAACCGGCCTACTTTGAACAGGTAGCCCTCGAGCCCCGAGGCAAGTAAACCCAGGCCGACCATAGCAATTAGAAGATATTTCAGTATATCCACAGGGGAGCTGTTCAGGATAATCAGTGCGGGTTGCAAGAGAAAGAAGAATGGAAAGATAGCCAGGATAATCCCAAGTCGTACGGTACGGTAGGATGTTTTAACCGGGTCAGCTCCGGCAATCCCTGCGGCAATGTAAGCATGGATGGCGACCGGCGGGGTTAACCCTCCCATCCCTCCGTACATGATGAGGAAGAGGTGTACGGCGATCGTTGGCAGGCCGGTCATTTTGATAACCGCCGGGGCCATGGTAACTGCCAGGAAAAGGTAAGATGTACGGTCAAGACCCACCGTGCCCATAGCCAGACTGAATAGGACGCCGATCAACAGGATGAGATAGACATTCTCGCCACCAAAGCCAACAATCCAGGCGGTAAGGCGCCCCGCCATTCCGGTCTTGAGCAGGCCGACCATGAAGAAACCCATCGGAAGGAAGATGGCAGTGCCGAAATTGAGCAGGCCGGCATACTGGGCAAGACCGGCTTCCACGGTCCGCCATGTCAGGCGAGTCCTTTTTGTAAAGAAGGAGAGAATAAGTACCAGAAATACGGCATAGATGGGGACGATAACACCCCAGCGCATGTAGACCAGTCCGAATACGAGAAAGGCTATGATGAGCAGATAAAGCCACCCGTCCTTTAAAGTTTTGCCTACAGGAGGTATTTCCTCTCTGGGTAGCCCTCGGAGGTTGTGCGTCGCGGCGTAGCCATCCACCTGGACAAGAAGGCCGTAGAAATACAGGAGTGACGGAATTATGCAGGCAACCATGACATCGGCGTACTCTACCTGGGCAATGATAATCATCACGAATACGCCTCCCAGTATAGGTGGCATGGTATCGCCTCCGGTGGAAGCGCAGGCTTCGATGGCGGCGGCGTATTCGGGTTCATAGCCCATGCGCTTCATGGCCGGAATGGTAAAGCCTCCGGTGCCAGCGATATTGGCGATGACACTGCCGGATAGACTGCCAAAAAAGGCGCTTGAGATAACGGCTACCTTAGCCGGACCACCGCGGTATTTGCCGGCTAGCGCAACTGCTAACTTCAGGAAGAATTCTCCGCCACCCATGCCCATCATCATGCCGGCGAAGAAATAGAAACCGATGACAAGGTGGCCGAGAATGCGGGCGGGCAGTCCCAGCATACCGTTATCACCGAAGGCATAGTCCATGATAAGCCCTTGAAACCCCAAAGGGTATCCGGAAATCGGCCATTGGGTTGGAATGTATCCGCATATCAGAGGGTAGATGATGGCAAAGATCAGCATGCCGACAAAGCCCCATCCGCCAACCCGTCGCCCGCATTCCAGCGCCAGTAGACCGAGAAGACACCCCAGGGTAAGCCGTAGTGGAGTCGGGTTTTGAATCCATACATTGTTGCCGATGGCTTCATGGTTGATGAGACAGTAGATGATAATGCCCCAGAGGATGAACCCGAGCAGGTAGTCATACCATGGCGGTGGCTTGCGTTTCTGTGCCCTCGTGGCGCCAACTCCCAAAAAGATGTTGAAGCCGAGTGTGGCGTATAGTATGTAGTAGTACCAGACACCGGTCAGGACTCTGCCGAAAACAGGGATGGAAAACCAGAAAAGAATGAAAAAGACCAGTGCGGCGATGGAGGAAGCTACAAAAATAATCTTGAATGGAAGGGGCATCAACCGGTAGCGACTTAATCCGCCCTTGCGTTGTTCCTCGCTAGCAGTGTCATTGTGATGCCGGGCGCTTTCGGGTGACGGGTTCATTGTATTGCTACCCATCCATGCGACTTCTTAGCGGAAAGAATGAGTTCTTCTGTGATGCTTTCCAAAAGCTATTTCAGCCCGAGTTCGGCAACCCAGGGTGCATCAACTTTGAGGCTTTGATGCATGGCAATCGGTGGCAGTCTCCTTTCCTTCTTGAAGTTTTCCCAGAGTTCTATCCATGCTTTGTTGCTCGGGACTACTTCAATGCCCTTTTTGTCAGCCAGGGCGATGGCTTCGGCATAGGCGTCGATGTAGACCTGCAGTATCTTAATGTTCTGTTTCTGACGCCGCTCAAAGTCATCATTCCAGAGGCCTTTCTCTTTCAGGTACCAGATGAGCCCGGTATGGGCCGGTACGTAGGTTGTTTCCAGACCCTGCATGAGCACCTGGCGGGTCATATCGGTCAGGTCACGATGGCGGTCCTTGAATTTGTCGTAGTTGTTGTCTAGCCATTTGGCGACGTTATAGACGAGATTGGGGTCGGTCTGCTCGCGGGTGATGTAATACTTCTCGCCCACAGTGCCCCAGCGACCGCGCGCCTCGGGGACTACCGTATCACCCATGACGCCGAAAGTGTACATTGGGTCGGAAAGCCGGAACCTGGCAGCTCCTTCGGGGTCAGCTTTTGAATTTAGATCTATGAATTTGATGCCGAATGGCGCTGCCGCCGCCTCGTAGACGTATTCTGATGTCGGAAAAAACCACATGATGTCGGCACGGCCTTCGGATACAGCTCTGACGGCGCCTTCTGTTGAGCCCGAAATTACCCATTTGACCTGGTCATGCGGTACCTGTACCCAATCAAGTATGGCTTTAGGGACCTTGAGGATGCTTGGCTCGGTTGACCAGACCGACCATCGGATACCGGGTTTGATGTCGTACAAAGAGTTAATCGGAGAGTCGCCGCGGACAAACACCGCGGAGTGAGAGTTGCCGGCAACCCAGACAATTCTGGCCTGAAAACCGCCGCCCTGTCGCTCGGCGCACTCCCCGATAGCTTCGGCATGGTTCCTTACACCGGACTTCCCGGCCTCATGGATGAACATATCGCCATCTTTGATGAGGTAGAACCTTTTATTGGCGTTGCCCTCGGGTACTACCATGATGGCCATGCCGCTATCTCTTTCAAGCATGGAGCACCAGGCAACGAGCGCGGTTACTCCGGCTGTGCCCGCCGCAACCACAGGTATCTTGTCAGGCCATTTCCAGTTCGGGTCAGGGCCGGCGGCCGAATTTCCGGTTATGCCGGCAGTGTTCCAATCGGAGCTTTTAGCAGGGGTGCATCCTGAAGCAAAAGCCGTACAAAGGAGTGAGAAAATCAAGAACCAAGAAGCTGGCTTTAAGTTTGTAGCTTTCATTCTACTTCACCCTCCCATAGGTATGTCAGTTCACGGTTGTTGTCTTGGCACACATTAGTTCTTTACCGTGCATGGCCGTGTCCTGGTAATGCTCTTATCTCCCAGTATAGCCACAACTTCGACTGTGGCCTGCCCTTCGTGGGTATGCTTGCTGATATTCCACTCCCAGGTCGCCAGCCCGCTGGCGTCGGCTATCCGTTCCTTGTCCGCTGGCATGGCACTCCGTGTGCCGGTGTCGGGGTTGATGAAGGTGAGGATGCACCGGGCTCCGGGCGCAGTCCTGACCGTGACCTTCATCGGGCCGCCCTGCGGGGTGGTGTCGGTGCAGGAAATGAAGTCAAGGGTTAAGGCGCCTGGTGGAGTCGCCGGTAGGGTAGCCACAGATGGAGTGGTTGCTGGTGCTGGTGTCGGAGCTTTGGTTGCTGGCGGAGATGCCGGTGACGTTGTTGTTGGAGCAGCACAGCCAATGGCAGGCGCCAGAACGACGATGCTGGCGACGATGAGACTTAACACCCCTTTTGTCCTGACCACAGCATCCTCCTTGGTTTATTGTACGGTTGAGCGACCGTTGTTAAAGAATAATGTGTTGAAGGCTGGTATCGAGGTCTTCTGATTTCTGGTATAATGGAGTATACTCGGAGTATACTCCATATGATCAAGGATAGCAGTAAATCGGTGGTCTTGTCAAGGGGTTGAACGGTAAAATAGTAAAGGTTTGCATTGCGGAGACTTAATCCCATAATCGGCGTTTGCATATTCGGCAAGTAAGGCATGAACTCCTTTATTCAGGGGGGAACCAGTACGATGAATAATAAGGACATGGAGTACTTCTATCTCTGGACATTGATACGCAACATCAGTCATTTAATCGGCAAGATCAGAGACCGGGAGTTAAGCCAGTACGGGCTGACAGTTATGCAGTCGGCGGCCTTATATACGGTTAATGCCTATGGTGAAAGGGCTACCCCGGCTAATATCGCCAGAGCACTGTTCCGTGAGACCACGACCATCTCCAATCTTCTGATACGCATGGAACAGCAGGGGCTGGTAAAGCGCCTTGAGGATTCGAGGCGCCGGGGACAAATCAGGGTGGTGCTTACCAAAGCCGGAGAGCGTGCCCTGAAAGACTCCAGACAGCGGGAGTCAATCAAGCGGATAATGTCGCAGTTGAATGATGGTCAGATTCAGAGATTGAGAGCAGACCTGGGAGATTTGAGGAAAGTGGCCTTGCAGGAGCTGGGGCTTTCCCCGGTGAAACCTCATTTGCCGGACAGTGACCAGTAGTCTTGCCCGTAGGCTGAGGCTGATACTTGGTGAGGCCGCGGCCTTCACCTGCCTGACTGACACTCATCTGCTTACGCTGTCGGGCGGAAGCCGGCTCCGCCCGGGCGTCCCTCTGCGGCCGGCGGTGCGACTAGCTTATCATAGATTGCCGGCTTCTCTTTCCTGACCAGTTCCAGGTTATCGGTAATGACGTCGTTGAGGACGCCCCATTTGCCCTTACATATCCGGTAAAGGTCATCAACCTCTTCGTCGGTCAGCACCTGGGTTGGTCGTGGAACGGAACGGCCGGCGGCAATGTACTGCGGGCTGTTGAAGTTGAACGAGTGCTGCCACCAATCGATGAACTCGGTCCGGCCGTCTTTGCCGTCTAGCTGTTTGATGGCGCACTTGGCCGCTTTGAAGCCGGCGGCCAGTGCTCCTTTAATTGAGCATTCCACAAAAGATACCGCATCACCGGCGAAGAAGACGTTGCCCGCCACCGGCTCGGGGAGCGACATCCTCAGCATGCGGGCGCAACCGAGCCGTTTGACCACTCTGGCCCTGGCAAACCATGATGCGAAGCGGTGGTGCTTCATGAAGCCGTCGAGCGCCGCTGGCAGATTGGTTCCCGGAGTAGCACTGGTATGGAGCTGGAAGGTATCGCCAGGCCACAGGCCGAGGGCGAACAACATATAGGAGTTGAGGCTGGGAATGGCAATGGTGATAAAGGTCGATTCGGGATATGCGGTCTCGACCCCTTCGAGGATGTACATGAGCACGCGGCTTTCGCCAAGGGGACGTCGCTTGGCGTTGAGCCCCATGGTATCGACGATGCGGGACATTACGCCATCAGCAGCGATCAGTGCTCTGGCTTCGAGCGCTTCCTGTCCGGCCCTGGTCTGTACCGGAACTCTGACACCGCCCGGGACATTCTCGGCGGTGAGGACTGAAGTCTCTGTCCGTATTTCAGCACCTGCTTCGATTGCGGCTCCAAGCAGGTCGGCCGTAAGCACTTCCTTGTCAAGCTGGAAAGCCCAGAAGCGGTTGTTATCCGGGTAGTTCCAGATTTCGTGGCCGGATGGGGAAAGGTTAACTTTATTATGGTAGACGCGGATCGGGCCAGTGTAGTCCACGGAGAAACCGAGCTGGAAAAAGTGGAACTGGGCTTTATCGGCATCCATCTCCAGCGTTATCTCTACCGGCTGGACGGTCCTATCCGTGGGCTTCTTTGCGGTCATGAAGCCTTCACGGCTCATGCGGACAACAGCACTGCAGGCGCGGTTAATCTCGGAAATGTTTTTCTTTGACTCTACCACCAGCGTCTTCAGACCGTCACGCGCCGCGGTCCTCGCGGCAATCAGTCCGGCCATGCCGGCGCCGGCCACAATCAGGTCGTATTTCATCGGCTCACCCCCAATCATGTTATTGAAATCTGGATATCACGCGCTCCAGGCTCTTGAGGAAGACATCCATTACTGCCGGAGTTTCGGCAAAGCTGGCGCCGACCCTGGCCGGTAAGCCAAGCTGGTTTTTCCACGAGTCCGGCTTGTCACCCGTAACATCGTTAAGGATATGCTCGCTGGTGGTAATCATCAGCGGGATGAAGAGGACATCTTTGTAGCCTGCCTTCTTGATATCAGTAAGAGAGGCGGTGCCGGGCGGGCCGTGGATGGTCCCCATAAAGACATTGCGGTAGGACTTTCTGGCCAGCTCTTCCATCTTAAGAAACGGGGCATTAGCTCTCGCTTCGTGGTCACTGCCGTGGCCGACCAAAATGTTGGCTGTGGTCGGGCCGGCGAACTGGGGTGCCATGGCCTTAAGCGTTGGTTCGATGTTGGCCGGGTCAGAGAGAAGTGGTAAACCATATTCTACTCTCAGCCCCGGTGTCGGTGTCTTCAACACCGAGTCGCTTTCACTGCCCTCGTGGACCAGCAGACACTGGACGGCGGCTCTGGTCTTGCCCTCCCTGGCCAGATGAGCGTAGAGCTCTTCAAGACTCCGGATTGGCATTTTCCGGGTGAACAGTACTGTCTGTCCGGAGGCACGGACGCGCTGGAGTATGACCCGTCCGGTGAATGCCCAGAATACCTCGTAGCCGACGAAGCGGCTGCGAATAAGGGTATCAATGGACTCCAGGCTCTGCTGAGCGGTTCTATCTCCGGTGCCGTAGGCGGCGATAACAATTACCGGTCGCTCTGTTGTCATCTTTCAGTTCCTCCCTGTACGGCTGGCTAATTTCGCTTACGGCTGAACCAGGCATAGGTGCCGGTGCCGAGCATGCCCATGACCGCCGAGAAAATGAAGACGGTGCTTACGCTGGAGGCGTCGTTTACAGCGCCCCCCAGAATAGGCCCCAGGGCCATGCCGATACTGGTAGCGGTGGCCAGGATGGCGGTGGCTGTGCCCATCCCGAACTTGCGGCCCTCTTCGACAGTCAGGGCGGCCAGGGTCGGCATGGTGATGGTTGCACCAGCCACTCGTATCAGCATGATGACCGTAAGGTGCCAGAAATTTCCGGCCAGCGGGATGATAGCCAGGATGAGGAAATTGAAGGCGCTTCCGCCAATAAGCATCAGCCTGCGGTCAAAGCGGTCGGCCAGTCGTCCGGTATACATCTGAAGGAATGAGGTCAGAAGCAGGTTCATGGCGACGAGGAGCCCGATGAAGGTCGGATCGATGCCGAGCTGGACGCCGGCGAAAATGGGCAGGAAAGCCATGAAGGCACCCATACATAGCTCGAACATCATCCGGTAGGCGAAAAGGCCCTTTAGTGGGTCACTCTTACCCATTTCTCTGAACGAGGCGCGGGCCTTTTTCTTTGCCTGTCCTCGCTGTGACTCAGGCAGGAAAAGAGTCACGGCGAAGAAACCGAGCAGGGTGATAACGCCCATAGCAGTGAATGAGGCGCTCATGCCGAGATGGTCGGCCAGTGTGCCTCCAATAATAGGACCGACGCCGAAGCCGACGAAGAAGGCAGTGTTAAAGTAGCCCATCCACTTACCCTCTTCGCCCAGTGGTGCCATTTCGCCGACCCAGGCGTTGGCGATGGGAATAACCATAGCCGAAGCCGCGCCATGAAGGATCCGCACCAGTGTCAGCAGGGCCGGGTCGGATGCGAAGATATAGCCGAAGGAAACAATGCCGCAGGCTATCAGGCCAATGCTGAGGAAAAGCTTGCGGCCGCGGCGGTCGGACAGCCACCCGAAAAACGGCATCAGCACGGCACGGGAAACCGAGTAGCTACCGAAGATGATACCTATCCAGAGGCCGGTGGCACCCATGTCCCTGGCGTACAGCGGCAAAATTGGCGCTACTACCCCGAGGCCGAGCATTGCGGCAAAGGTGGAAAAGGCGACAACAGGAAAGCCCCGAACAAGCCGCTGGCGTTTCTGCGCGGCCTCGGGGTCAGGGGTTGGAGATGCCGATGCGCTGGCGTTTCTGCTCAATATTCGGAGTTGCTATTATACTATTCTCTCCCTCTGATGGAGAGAAACCGGGGGTGGGTGGCTACTCGGGCAAGTCATCAAACAGCCTGAACTCCGGTAAGCCCAGCTTGTTCTTGTAATCCTGCCAGAACTTTTGCCACTCGGGGTTCTTGGGGTCGACAACAATCTGGAGGTCATCGGCCTCTTCAACGGCCTTCGGATAGGCCTCACAGTAGCGGTTGATAAGCTCGATGTTTTCCTTCTGACGGATGTCGTGAGCACTGGTCCAGATTCCGAGCTCTTTGAGGTATTCAATTAGGCCCTCATGACAGGGGATAAAGGTATGCCGCAGTCCTCTGACAAGGGTCTCCCGGTTCTTGAAGGTATTGTCGGGATGACGTTTCTGGAACCGTTTGAAGTTAAGGTCGAACCATTTGGCCAGGTTGTAGACAAAGGCCGGGTCAGTGCTTTCCGTGGTGACTTCAAAGACAATGCCCTCGGTGCTGGGGACACCAACGGCTGACCTGACGCCTCCTTCCGGGATAATGCCGAAGCGGATAAGCGGGTCTACGGTCTGGAAGCGCCTGGCCCCTTCCGGGTCTTTAGCGGCATCGAGCACCAGCCACTTGATGCCGTAGGGGTTCTTCTCCGCTTCGCGCATTGTCGGCGAGTTGGGGAAGCTGAAGCCGATATCGGCCTTGCCTTCTATGACCAGCTTGTAGTTTTCCACCGAATTGTTGGCGGGGACCCAGACGATGTCCTCCTTTTTTACCTGCGCCCAGGCCAGGAGACCTTCGACCACACGGGTGTTGGCCACATAAGTCATGTGGACCATGCGTGTGCCCGGTTTGATGTCGTAAGGCGTGACCATCTTGCAGTCGCCGCGCATGAAGAAGCCGCTGTTGTTCTTGGAATGTACCCAGACTGACCGGACCGGAATAGGGCCGCCGTCGCGGGTGGCGTACTTGCGGTCGGCCATAAGCATCTGGCTGGTCTCGCTGTGGTTGCCGCCGGTTAGCTGGAACATACCCATGCCCAGCCATCGGAAGCGGTTTACCGTATCGAATTCGGGTGCCACATGGACTTTACAGCCGGTGTCCGCTTCGAACAGCTCCGACCAGCTTTTGGTCGATTCATAGCCCATGCCGGCCCAGTTGACGACGTTAAAACGCCTGGGCCATTTGAACCTGGGATAAGCGGGCATGATTAAGCCTCCTTCAAAGATTTGAATAATCGAAATGGTGGCAGGTTAAGCTGTTTTTTGTAGTTTTCCCAGAGGTCGATCCACTGCTGGTTCTCCGGCAGAATGGCGATGCCCCTGGCATCGGCCATGTCTTTGGCCTCCTGATAGGCGCGTACGTAGCGGTCAATCAGCTCAACGTTCTGCTTCTGGCGGTCGGCGTGGGTCGGTGTCCAGATACCCTTTTCGGTGAGGAATCGTACCAGCCCCTCATGGGCTGGAATAAAGGTGTGCTCCAATTCCTCGACCAGTGTATCGAGGCTCATCCACTGGTTCCACGGATGGGCGCTCCTGTATTTTTCGTAGTTCTCATCAAACCAGCGGCAGAGGCGAGTGATCATCATTGCGCTGATTTCAGCGTGGCAGGTATAGAGGCTGACGCCAACGTTGGACCAGACGCCGAGGCATGAAGGCACCCCGGCATGCATCTGGCCGAAGGTGACTAACGGGTCAATGGCGACAAAGCGCTTGTAGCCCTCGGGATCAGCATTGGGATTATATTCGAGCCAGCGGATGCCATGGGGGTTCTTTTCGGCCTCCTCAATCGAGGGCGAGGTCGGTATCCCGAAGCAGACATCGGCCTTGCCTTCAACGACAGCCCGGACGTTCTCCGGATAATTATTGCCGGGTACCCAGATAACGTCTTTCTTGTCTACTTTGCCCCAGGCAAGGTAGGCTTCGACGATGCGGACGCTGGCGGCATAGCTGGACATATCGGCCACTCTGGTGCCGGGTTTGATGTCATAAGGTGTCTTTATCGGTGAGTCGCCGCGGACGAACATGCCGGAGCATGACTTGGATTGTGCCCAAACGGCACGAATTGGCCATGGTCCGGTGTCGCGGGCGGCGTACTTGCGGTCGGCCATAAGCATCTGGCTGGTCTCCGTAGCGCCGCCGGCGGTAAGCTGGTACATCTTCAGGCCGGTCCACTTGAACCGGTTGACCGTGTTTGACTCCGGCGTGATGACAATTTTCATCCTGGTGTCTTCAGCCAGGTACTTTGTCCAGGACCTGGCTACTTCAACGCCAACGCCGCTCCAGGCGATAATGCGGAAATACTCGGGCCATTCAAAACGCGGTTTTCGGGGTGGGTTGAGGTCAGCGGCCTCCGCCGGGTTTACCAGCACCATCTTCCTGCCAAGCTCGCGGCACTTCTCCAGTATCTCCGGCTTGGGCTCTTCGAAGGCTACGACCGTATCGAACACCCGCTTCCACTTTAATTCCTGGAGGCGGTGGTTGAGGCCGTCGAGGCACATCGCCCCGCCAATACCGGCACTGACGACACAGGCATAGGCTTTCTTCTGAGCTTTAGGCATTTTCAACAGGTCATAATGGTATCTGCAGAAGAAGTCCCATATCATGCCGGCCATCGTCTGGAAGTAGTTGCCGGTTCCCCAGATGAAGACTTCGTAGTTTTCAAGGTCAGCCTTGGTCAGCTCGGTCACCTTGATACACCTGACATCGGTAGCACCGGCGGCTTTAGCGCCTTCTTCGCAGGCTTTGGCCATGCTTTCGACATGGCCGGTCTGAGACCAGTAGATAATCAGCAGTTTGTTCATGATTCAAGGCTCCTTTCCCTGAGAGTCAGCCATCCAATACCGAGAGTGCCGGGCATCGGGCGATGCCCGCCACATGCGCGGGAGTATATTCAGCCTAGTGTAATTTTAACGGATTCGTTGCGTTGGGCAAAACGACCATACTGTGGATTCGGCGTGAACTGTTATGTGGATTGGGGTGTTCAGCCCGGGCCTTGGCCTTTAATGGTGCTGAAATCCTGTGCCGGTGTACCGGCGGTGCTGAAGAAGGACTTCGGCACGGGCGTTACCGTACTATCTGCCGGGCTGACTGTGCCGCAAGTATCTTTGTGGTTGCTATTAACATCCCTAATATACGGACGGAGATATATGCGCCGGTATTGACCCAGCATCCTGGTCAGTTCCCGCCTAACATGCTCGCAGGGTATCTGCCGAAGGATGCCAGTGAGGCCAGGGACTGGTTGCTGAAGCACAGGAGGTGATGAGAAGGGATCCCGCCCGTACCCCGCCTATTTCTTCGGTCTTTCGTATTTGAAGAGACAGACAACATCACCTTCGCCCATGGCGGCGAGGCGTTTGCCTTTCATGCCGGGGAAGGCGGCTTGTGTGGCGGCGATGTCCATGTCGCAGATGATGTGGCAGGGCTTTTCAAAGCCGAACTCTTTGTGGAGTCCTGCGGAAAGCGCCGGGCAGGTGCGCTGTATTTCGAGCACGGCGTCGACTGTACCGGTCGAAAGGTCGATTACCTGCATTTCCATACCCATCTGCTTGTAAAGTGGGATGCCCTTGGTGAAGCCCTCGGCGAGGCTGCAATTGTCAATCATCCGGCCCATGTTGGCCTTCTGGCGTTCCGGGTAGCCCTGGAAAAGCGTTTCCCAGGCTTTCTGCTCGCCGGACTGGTCCATTACCTTACGGTAGGTCTCGAATTTCTTGCGGAAAATCTCTTTAGCGTCCACGGCCGTACCTCCTCCTGATGTAATCGGACTGCCTATTATAGTTTAGCACCTATTGAAAACCCTATCCTTGGGGCATAGAATAGCCTCAATCACTCTACCTATTATGATTTTCATGCCGGTTATCCCGGCGGGAGATGTTAGAGATGACCACCAGAAGGAACGTTGAAAGGGACGCGCTTCGAGCCGAGGAGAAAGCTGAATCGGCCACTTCGGATGCGGTGATGGCGGCGCAAAAGGCGGAAGACGTCGTCAGCCGGCTTGAACAGATTGCCAGGGATACCAAGGCGGCAGCGCTTGAAGCGACCAAGTCAGCCCAGAAGGCGTTAAGCCGGGCTGAGGCCCTCGACCGGTCGACCTCTGAGACTTCCCGCAAGGCGCTGGAAATGGCCAGGGCCGCTGGAGAGAAGGCCGACGAGGCCATCCGCGAGTTGCAGAACGCGGTCAAAGAAGCTGCGGCATTGAGCCATGAGGCCACCAGTGAGGCAATAGCCGCCGCCAAGGAGGCCGTCAAGTCAGCTCAGGATGCTTCCCGGCTCGCTATCGAGCAGGCTAAGGCGGCGGCTGCTGAAGCTAAAGAGGCGGCAGATGAGGCTGCCCGGTCCGCTCGGGAAGTAGCTCAAGACATGATTCAGGCCTCCCGTGAGGCGATGGCGAGAATTGAGGAACTTGAGCGCGAAATTCAAAAGCAGGCGCAGGAGCTCGATGCTGCCTTCAAGACGGCGGTCGGGCAGGTCGAAGAGAAAATCAAAGACGTTGAGGATGCCGTAGAGTCAGCATTAGACCAGTTGAAAGATGCCGCCGATACGGCCTCGAGGACTTCTGAGGACGCTGTTTTCAAGGTTGAGGAAGCGAGCCGCAGGGCTAAGGAGGTATCCGATGAGGCGGTCAGCTCTCTGAAAGATGCGGTGGAAAGGGTAGGCGATATTTCCAAGGATGCTATCGAGCGGGTGGAAGAAGTAGCCAGAGTCGCCAGGGAGTCATCGGAAGAGTCTGCAGTGGCAGTCAAAGAGGCGGCCCGGAGTGCGGTTGATTCTATCAAGGAAGCAATTCAGGCCCCCGAGGAGGCCTGTCAGGAGGCCATTGCCCAGGTCCAGACGATGGTGAAGGCGGCAAAGGAATCCGCCATGTCGGCGGTGGCAACTGCCAGGAACGCAGTTGAAGACGCCGTCCGCGCCGCACGGGAAGCCGAGGACAAGTGCCGTGAAGCGGTTGATGAAGTGCTGGGCAGGCTTCGTCAGGTGGAAATGACTGCCAGGGAAAGCACTCAGGTTGCCTCGGCTGCGGCCCGGGAGCAGGCTGAGGCGACAAGTAAGGCGATAAAAGAGGCGGCTGATAGTTCGGCTCGTGCTTCTCAGGAGGCAGTGCGCCGGGTGGAATTGACAGGGAAGTCGGCCAAAGAAACGGCTGATGCCGCGATACGCGCCGTGCGCGAAATTGCCGATGACGCCGAGCAGACCAGCCGTGAAGCCGCCCGGCTTGCTCAGGAAGCGTCCCGGGAGGCGGTGGCCGCGATCGAGAAGGTAGTCAGGGAGGCCAAAGAAGCCGCCGAAGCTTCTAACCGGACAGCCAGAGAAATGGTTGATAAAGCGATTGAGTCATTAAAGCAGTATGTGCTCAGGGCTGGGGAAATCGGACATACTGCCAGGCCGGCGGATAGCGGGGTTGAGGTCGCCAGGGAAGGCCAGGAATCTGCCGGCCGTGTCTCTGAGAGCGCGGGCGGTGCTGGTAAGGAGGCTGCCGACGGCGTGATCAGACCGGCGCCGGGTGAACCTATGGCCGGCTACAAGCCGGTGACACCGGCAAGAACGCCATCGCCCCGGGCGTCTTCTCAATCGAGTTCAGCTAAGGCCACGCCGCAACCCGACGATGACCTCGATGCTTCCATCGAGGCTTTAAGAGGTGCGACAAAGGAGGTTGATGGACAGCGGGACAGGAAGGCTCAACCATCTCCTGACGAGGAACCAGCCGGACCTCCGGTCGAACCACCCCGGAAACCGCCGAGACGGGGAAGCGACTGGCCGAAGAAGGTTTTCCCCGGTTAGACTATCTCGAACGCAATGAGAGAACTGTGAGGTTGCAGAGTACCTCCAATTACCGAATTACACGGGGGTTACCGGGCCTCTGTAACTATCTCTGAAAGAAAACCGTCCAGCACCCGGTTAAACTCGTCCGGCTGGTCCAGCATAACGTAGTGGCCGGCGTTCTCGATGACGTTGAGGCGGCAGTTCGGGATGCTGGCGGTAAGCCGCTCAAAGGAAGCCCGTGGTATCGGGTCTTCAGCCCCAATAACGACCCGGACCGGTACTTTGATTTCGTTCAGCCGGCCGGAAATATCGAAATCTCTCATGGCCGTCATGTCTGCGAGCCGCCCCGCAGTTCCGACTAACAGCATCCGCATAATCAGGCTGTCCCGTTCGTGGGCAGGGAGCCGCTTGAACTGTTCCTTGAGGCGTTTCAGGTAACCTTCGATGTCATTTACATAGGCCTCTGGATTGTTGTAGAAGGCTGGCGGCATGCTCATCCGCGAGGTCGAGTCCACCAGAACCAGACCAATGATGTCGTCCGGATATTTCAGCGTGTACTCCACGGCAATCCCACCGCCCATGGAATGGCCGCAGAGGACGATTTCCCGGTAGCCCTTACGAGAGATGTATCCGTGAAGCCAGTCAACTATGGCTTTCATCCTATCAAGCGGCGTGCCGTCGGGATGTCCGGGCCGGGTGATAGCGTCAGCATCTTTGAAATGAGCGAGTTGCTTATACCAGACGCCGCCGAAGCCACCGCTACCGTGGATAAAGACCAGTTTCATTTTATGGTCAGGACGCCCCTGGGGCTTTTCACTACCTCGCCGACAATTGCGGCATCGGCGATTCCGGCCTCCTTGAGACTCCGGAGCAGGACTAATGCCCTGTCGGGTGCTATTGAGATGAGCAGGCCGCCGGAGGTTTGCGGGTCGAAAATAATATCGGAAATATATTCGGGCAGGCCCCTGGCGATTCTTACCTGTGACGAGTAGAACTCACGGTTTTTGTGAAGCCCCCCGGGGCAGAATCCCTGGGCTGCAAACTCCGGTGCTCCGGAGAGTATCGGCAGTGCCGAGGACTCCAGCCTGATGCCCGCGGCGCTGTTGTGGGCCATGCCCAGAGCGTGGCCGGCCAGACCAAAACCGGTAATATCGGTACAGGCGTGGGCGTCGGCTTCCTGCATTAGCTGGGAGGCCTTGTCGTTGAGCGCCGTCATGACCGAGGTAATGCGGGCTATGGCACCCCTGCTAAGTCTGCCAGCCTTGAGCGCCGTAGTCATGATGCCGAGGCCGAGCGACTTGGTGAGAATCAGCCTGTCGCCGGGCCGCGCGCCGCCATTGGTAATCAGCCGGTCGGGGTGAACGATACCGGTGACGGAGAGGCCGTACTTGAGTTCGTTGTCGTCGACGGTGTGGCCGCCGATGAGGACTGCCCCGGCCTCCATCAGCTTCTCCGCCCCGCCGCGCAGGATTTCTCTCAGCACGGAGATACTGAGCGATTTGGATGGGAAGCCGGCGATATTCATGGCCGTGACCGGCCGGCCACCCATGGCGTAGACGTCACTCAGGGCGTTGGCGGCGGCGATTTTGCCGAAGGCGAACGGGTCGTCAACCACGGGCGTGAAGAAGTCGAGCGTCTGGATGATGGCGATGTCGTCGCTCAGCCTGTAGACGCCGGCGTTGTCCATGTCGGTCATGCCGCGCAGGACGTTGTCATCAGAGACGAACGGCAGGCCGCACAGGGCTTTGTCCAGGTCCCCTGGACTTAGCTTGGAAGCTCAACCCGCAGCACGGACGGCTTCGGTCAGGCGAAGGGGCTTCTTGGCCATTCACTCCCTTACGGCGGTTCGGTTTGTAACCTTTAGCATTATAGCACGACCATCGTACCTGACGCCGTCTCCCTAGAGATGGGAATATTCGTTGTCATCCATCTCTATGTGTGAGGGAGCTAGAGTGATGGGTAGCACCTGTTGTAGAATGTTTGTCAACATGACGTCATTCCGTGACCTACCCCCTGTTGACCGGGTGCTTGCTCATAAGCGGCTGAAGGAACTCGGCCAGAGCTATCCCCACGACCTTCTTGTCGGCTTTGTCCGTGAGGAACTGACTGCGGCCAGGAGAAGCATCGCCGCCGGCGGTGACTGCCCGTCAGTGGACGCGGTCGCAGAAAAGGTTTGCCAGAGCGTCTTGGCGCTGGACAAGTTTTCGCCGCGGCGCGTCATAAACGCCAGCGGGGTTATCATTCACACTAACCTAGGTCGTGCACCTCTGAGTGAAGAAGCCATCGCCGCGATGAAATCAGCTGCTGCTGGCTACTGCGATCTCGAGTTTGATATCGAATCCGGCGGGCGGGGTTCAAGGAATGTTCACATCGAGTCTCTCGTCTGCCGGTTAACCGGGGCCGAAGCCGCACTGGCGGTGAACAATAACGCCTCCGCCGTCTTGCTGGGGCTCATGGCTCTGGCGAGGCGCAGGGAAGTCATAGTCTCCCGGGGCCAGGCGGTGGAAATCGGCGGTGGGTTCCGTGTGCCGGATGTTATGCGTCAGAGCGGGGCGAAGCTGGTCGAGGTCGGGACGACCAACTGCACCTACGCCGCCGATTACGAGCAGGCCATCAGTCCGCAGACCGCGGCCATTCTCCGTGTTCATTCCAGCAACTTCCGCGTTGTTGGCTTCACCAGCACAGTTACCCTGGGGGAGCTGGTCATGGTCGGCAAGAAGCACGGTATACCGGTGCTTGATGACCTCGGGAGCGGCTGTTTCCTGGATACATCCCGGTTCGGCCTGGAGCATGAGCCAATGGTGCAGGAGAGCATCGCCGCCGGTGGCGGGCTGGTGTTTTTTTCCGGCGATAAGCTGGTGGGCGGACCGCAGGCCGGCATCATCGCCGGTGAGAAGGCTCTGGTTGACAGACTCAAGAAACATCCTCTGGCACGGGCGGTGCGTATCGACAAGGTGCGGCTGGCCGGACTGCGGGCGACGCTGGTGCATTATCTTAAGGGCGAAGCCGTACTCAAGATACCGGTCTGGCGGATGATTGCCACGCCGGTTGGAGAAATCGAAAAGCGGGCGGAGTTGTGGGCAAAGACGGCCGGTAAAAGCGCCCGGGTCGTCGATGGCGAAACCATGGTAGGGGGTGGCAGTCTTCCCGGTGGCAGTCTGCCGACCAGATTGGTGTTAGTCCAGGGAGGGAAGCGTCTGGCTGATGCGCTGCGTCAGCGCTCCGTACCCATCATCGGCAGGGTGGAGAGAGACCGGCTTCTTCTCGACCCGCGGACGGTCTTACCGGAGGAAGATGAGATAGTGCTGAAAGCCCTCCGGGCGCACTCCGCCATGGTTGCCGGCTAGAAGTCGTATCTGCCGCGCTTGCCCCAGAAGTACCACAGGACGCCGGCGAATATCACCACAGCGCCCACGATAATCAGCACGAATACCCACACCGGCATCACTCCGACCTTGAGACTGCGGGTGGCCGACCATGCGCTCTGGTTGCCGGCGTTATCGATGGCGCGGACCCGCCAGTAGAAGTCACCAAAGTCGAGTATTTCCTTCGCGCCGAGGGTGTATTGTGGCTCTTTAAGCCCGGATTTCGACAGCATGGGGCTGGCGAAGTCAGCCGTGCGGCTCAATTCGAAGATGTAGCTGACGCCGCTGGGGTCCTGCACCGGTGACCATTCGAATGTCGCCGTCGCCCCGCCGAAGAAGGTTAGTCTGATGCCCGTCTCGGGCGCAACGGGTTGCGGTACCGGAGGTGGATCGCTTTCGATGGAGAATGTAAGCTGGTAACTGGCTCCTGCATCATCGCTGATGACGACGGTTTTGGCGCCTGCCTTACCCTCTTTGATTGTAAATTTGGTCTGGAAAGAACCGTCGCGGGTGGTCGTTGCATCAACCGGCACCGGCTTATTGTCAAAAAGTATGCTGACGGTGCGGTTGGAATCAAACCCGGTACCTTTGACCGTGATTTCGGTGCCAAGCGCTCCGGCTGGCGGCGAAAGGGAAACGGTCGGGTTGATGATATAACTGGCAGGTGCTACATCGCTGACATTTGTGAGAGGTCCGCCAGCGCGTATCGAGTGCGCGCCCCTGTTACGCGGGGGTATCGATACCGTAGCTGTCCAGCTGCCGCCGGCATCGGCGTTTACGCCTTCCCTGACAACTGAGCCGTCAAACGTAATCTCAATTCCGGTTTCGTTCGGCGAGAAGCCTCTGCCGGAGACGTTTACAATGGCACCGACAGCCCCGGAGTTAGGCTCGACCCTGATTGAGGCGGCGGTGGAGAAAGTGGCTCTACCGACTTCGGAAGCTGGTGTGCTCGGCCCGTAGGCGGCAAAGGTATGGACACCTCTGGTGGTTCCTGCCGGTATTACATAGCTATAAGTCCAGGAGCCTTTGCTGTCGGCCTTAATGTCGTTCCTGATAACATTTCCATCGAAGGTTACAGTTATGCCTGCCTCATGCCCGACGAAGCCATTGCCGCTTATGGTGACTGATGTGCCGGATGAGCCAGAAGATGGGTTAATACTCAGCCTGGGGGTAACCGCAAATGTCAGCGGGACCAGCTCGGCGGACTGTGTTATCGACCCTCGGGCGTTTATGGAGTGGTTGCCCTTATCAGCAGGCGGGCAGTCAAATGTTAGCGACCAGCTGCCCTTGGCGTTGGCGTTCGTGGATACGGCAAGCTCCGTTCCATCAAAGAGGATTTTGATGCCGGGTTCGTTGGCGGCAAAGCCTTTGCCGACAACGGTAATTTGCGTGCCGGCCGCGCCGCTGACCGGACTGATGCTGTCCAGGTTCGGTAATATGGTCATGGTAGCGGAAGCTGTGCTGTTGTCTTCGAGGTCTTTAAGAATGACGGTATGGACGCCGCGGGGGGCCTCGGGCACAGTGAACTCGACGCTTGCGGCGGTGGTAACGGTCGTTCCGCGGGCGAGCAGGTTCGCGGGGCTTATGGACTCCCAGTACAGCTCATAGCGGTCGCCGGCGTAGTCAACGGTGCCGGTGAACCTGACCAACTCGCCGACGCGTGCCTGGGGCGGCGAGATGCCGATGGCCGTCGCAGCACCGGCTGCCGGTGTAGCGGGAAGGGACATCGAAATGAGGCCGAGCAGGACGAGGCCGATGAAGACTTTTCTTATAGTCACTTCGTAACCTCCGAAGGTAGCGTTCAAATCAATCGTAACGCAAGCGTACTCTGCTTACGTATAATAGTATAAACGTAAACAAAGTCAAGGAGGTTGAGAAGTGGACCTGCTGGGGTGGACTACATGTCCTTGGTCAGGTTGGCCAGGAACTCCTGGTTGGTCTGCGTCCTGGCCATGCGCTCAAGGACACGCTCGGTCACCTCGGTTGCAGTCGGAGAGTCCTCGGCTATCATTGCTGTCATGCGCCGCAGAAGCCAGACCTGTTTCAGCATCTGCGGGTCGAGGAGAAGGTCCTCGCGGCGCGTGCCGCTTCTGGTGATATCGATAGCCGGGAATATCCGCTTTTCTGCGAGACGGCGGTCAAGGTGAAGCTCCATGTTGCCGGTGCCCTTGAACTCTTCGTAGATGAGGTCGTCCATGCGGCTGCCGGTATCAACCAGGCATGTGGCCAGAATGGTCAGACTGCCGTTGCCCTCGACGTTGCGTGCGGCGCCGAAGAACCGCTTCGGCGGGTAAAGCGCGATTGAGTCGATGCCGCCGGAAAGGGTCCGCCCGCTGGGCGGCATGGCCAGATTATAAGAACGGGTGAGGCGGGTGATGCCATCAAGCAGGATGACGACGTCCTTGCCGCCCTCGACCAGCCGCTTGGCCCGCTCCAGTGCGAGCTCGGCGACGCGTGTATGGTTTTCCACCGGCTCGTCGAAGGTGGCGGCAATAACCTCGGCGCGTACGTTTTTTCTCATGTCGGTGACCTCCTCGGGGCGTTCCCCGATGAGGAGAATCATGACGTGTACGTCGCTGTATTTTGCCACGATGGCGTTGGCGATTTGCTTGAGGAGCATCGTTTTGCCCGCTTTAGGCGGTGAAACGATGAGTCCGCGCTGGCCGCGTCCTATTGGAGCAACCAGCGTTATCAGCCGGGTAGCCAGATTGTTCTGTCCCTCGGCCAGGTCGAAGAGGCGGTCGGGAAAGGTTGGGACGAGTTCGTTGAAGTGAGGGCGCTCTTTGGCCCGCTCCGGGTCCATGTCATTTACCGCCTCAACTCGGAGCAGCGAGTAGTACTTTTCGCCTTCACGCGGTGCTCTTGCCTGTCCCCAGACGGTATCGCCGCTCCGAAGGCCGAAGCGGCGTATCTGAGAGCTTGAGACATAGACGTCATTCGGGCTCGGCAGGAATCTTTCCTGACGCAGGAAGCCGTAGCCTTCGTCCATGATCTCCAGCACGCCGCTAAGGAACATTAGTCCCTGCTGTTCGGCCTGTATCTGGAGCAGTTTCATCAGCATTTCCTGCTTCTTCATCGATGAGAAGCCCGGGATGTTCTGCTCTTTGGACAGCTCGAGTAATTCCTCGCGCGTCTTTGCTTCAAGTTCGGAATAGCTCAAATTCATCATTTCTTCTTTACCCCGTTAGCCCACCCTTACCTTCGCCTTATCTGGCATAAAGAAGACCACCGCCCTTTCGAAAGGGAACGCTTGTACCCGGCCTCTCCCGCGCAGATGAGGGAAGTTGCCAGTGAACCTGATTAAGTATTACCTCCTGATAAAATAGTAGAAACCAGTCATCTGTAAAGCTATTGCAGACTGAGGGCTGTCTGGGCGCCCTCGATAAGGGTCTCCCTGGCGGCCTTGATGAATCCCACGAAGAGCGGATGTGGTTTGTCCGGCCGCGACTTGAACTCGGGATGGAACTGGGAACCGATCATCCACGGATGGTCCCTGAGTTCGGCAATCTCGACAAGCTGGCCGTCCGGTGAAAGCCCGCTGGCTATCAGTCCGGCCCTTTCCAGCTCGGGACGGTACTGGTTGTTAAACTCGTAGCGGTGGCGGTGTCTTTCGTATACCACCGCTTCACCGTAGGCGGCGGCCGCCTTTGTCCCGGGGAGTAGATGGCACGGATAGGTACCCAGCCTCATGGTCCCGCCCATCTGCCGGATATGGTGCTGTTCCGGAAGCAGGTCGATGACCGGGTACTTTGTTTTGGGATTGAACTCGGAAGAATTGCAATCATCGCACTTGAAGACGTAACGTCCGAACTCTATGGCCAGCACCTGGACGCCGAGGCACAGGCCGAGGTAGGGCACGTTTCTCTCCCTGGCGAACCTGGCCGCCATAACCATGCCTTCGATGCCGCGGTAGCCGAAGCCGCCCGGGACCAGTATGCCCTGCACCGATTTGAGCAGAGGCTCGGCCCCTTTGGCCTCAACCTCTTCGGAAGATATCCAGAGGATGTTTACCTGCCGGTCGAGGACCCTCGCGGCGTGCCGGAGTGCCTCGCGCACCGAGTAATAAGCGTCGGTCAGCTCGGTATACTTCCCGACCAGCGCCACCGTGACCCGCTCCTTGGGAGACTTGAGGTCGCTGACCATCCGGCGCCATTCGGCAAGGTCGCCGTCCTTGGCGGACAGGCCAAGCCTCTCGACGATGAGCTTGCCCGCCCCGGCGTCTTCGAGCAGTAACGGGACTTCATAGATGGACTCGGCAGTCGTCATCGGGATGACCGCTTCGCGGTCGACGTCGCAGAAAAGCGATATCTTAGCCTTGACACTTTCGGGAATTTCCTGGTCACTGCGGCAGAGAATCATGTCCGGCTGGATGCCGATGCGCCGCAGTTCGTTAACGCTGTGCTGGGTCGGTTTCGTCTTAAGTTCGGCGGTGGTGCTGATGAACGGCAGGTAGGTAACATGGACATAGAAAACGTTGTCCCTGCCTTCTTCCTTTCTCATCTGGCGGATGGCTTCAAGGAACGGCTGGCCTTCGATGTCGCCGACGGTGCCGCCGACCTCGGTAATAACCACGTCCGCCCGGGATATCTCGGCCACCAGCCGGATGCGGCGTTTGATTTCGTTGGTCACATGCGGCACCACCTGAATGGTCCCGCCGAGGAAGTCGCCGCGGCGCTCTCCGGCGATGACCGCCGAATAAATCTGGCCGGAAGTTACGTTTGAGGCCGAGGTAAGGTCGACGCCGATGAAGCGCTCGTAGTGGCCCAGGTCGAGGTCGGTCTCGGCGCCGTCCTTGGTGACAAAGACCTCGCCGTGCTGGTAGGGTGACATCGTACCGGGGTCGACGTTGAGGTAGGGGTCGATTTTCAACGCCGAAACGGATATGCCGCGGCTCTTGAGGATGCGGCCGATTGAAGCGGCGCTGATGCCTTTGCCTACGGAACTGACGACGCCGCCGGTTACAAATATGTATTTAGCCATAGAGATATCACGGTGTTAAGAATCTACCAAACAGAAGGCCGGACGGTGGACATGCGAACAACGGAGGCGAACAGCGCGGGTTTCTTCTTATTATATTGACCTCACGTTGCGGCTGTCAAGACGCCAACGGAAGATTTACCATAAACGGTGATGGAGCCTCCGCCCCCCGTACCCGGCTGCCCCCGGCTTATTTGAGATGGTTGTCCAGGAACTTCTTCAGTTCCGCCTTGGGGCGGAAGCCGACAATCTGCTCCGCCGGCTTACCCTTCTTGAAGATGATGAGCGTCGGGATGCTCATGATGCCGTACTGTGAAGCCAGAGTAGCATTCTCATCGACGTTTATCTTGGCAAAGTCAACCTTGCCCGCGTATTCCTTGCTCAGCTCCTCGACAACGGGCGCTACGGCGCGACAGGGCCCGCACCATTCGGCCCAGAAGTCGACAAGCACCGGTAGCTTTGCTTCTAATACTACCTGCTTGAAATTAGCCTGATTGACGGCAACCGGTCCGGCCATGTCTGTTACCTCGTGCGGTTTCTTTGGGGTTTGCTGGCATTATAACATACTGTGTCAGTGGTTGCCCCGGGCCGTCATGCTGCCTTTGGCGTCGGATAAGGCCTAATAATGATGTTGGCCGGTATCACTGTATCCTGTTCGACACCACGCATACGTGCGGCCTCACCACATTCGTATGGTGAGGTATATAAAGTACATTGCTAGACTGGTAATAATGGCCCCAAAAACCCTGAATAGCCAAACGGAGAAACGGGCCGCCTGCGGGCCCCGCCAGATGCTGGCATTGTATCCCAAGTGTTGTAGTTTAGCATCACACTTTTGTGCCCATGATACGATTGTCTTGGAAAAGATAGCAAGACTGATTCCTACTATGAGGAACAGGATAAAAGGACTGGCCCAAAATATCATACTCAAGAAGTGTTGCATTTCTTATACCTGATATTGTACCAATCGCTTAGCCTTTTATCTGCATGCCGGCATATACAGATTACGACTTTGCTCGAAGCCAGCCCGCTGTCGGAGCATGTCCTCAGCCGGACATCCTTATCACACATCCTTCGTAAGGGTAGTACCGGATACTGCCGATGGACGAGCCATCGGAGCCCGTGGTGAGGGCGGTACCGGTCAGGTGGTTCTGGTGGACGTAGCGCAGTGCCGTCCCCTCACGCTGGGCCACCAGCCGGTCGCCCAAGTAGTAGCTGGTGGTCACGGTACTGCCGGTCTTCTCGTAGTATTTGTTCACGTAAAGAGCACTCCAGTGGCCGGTAATCTATACCGTCTCGAAGCCCCGCCTCCCTACAGTAATCTACGGAATTCCTCGCGGGTCAAGTCAGCTTCCCTGAGAATTTCGCGGAGTGTACCCTTCTTGATCGCTGTGTGTTTCGGAACAACCACGGTGCGGTTGGTCTTGGGGTGATAGTAAACCATATGACTTCCCTTCTGGCGGTCAAACACAAAGCCTGCTCGTCCCAAGACATCAGTTACTTCTTGCCAGGAAAGTACTGGCAGACGGCTCAAACCGCTACCTCACGCTCTTCAATTCGGGGTAACACAACTTTCCTCTCCTTGAGGCTTTCGAGATATATATCTATAGCCTCACGGATATTTGCCATAGCCTCTTCTGCCGTCTCTCCCTGAGAGACGCACCCGGGAAGCGCTGGCACGTATACAGTGTAGCCGCCCTCATCCTGTGCTTCTAAGACAACCTTGAACTTCACTTTAGCCTCCCTGACCAGGTTGCGTCTTCATTCACTCATAATCCAATACAAGTTACGCTGTATTATAGCAGGCCACGGCGGGAAGACTCTTCTGATAAAGAGCAGTGGTTCGATTCGAATAGGAGAATCTTAACTCTCAATGAGTCGGACAAATTCCTCGCTACTTAATTCGGCGGTTCTCAGGATTGCGCGAAGCGTACCCCGGTCGAGCGTCTTATGACGTGGTAGGGTAACCGGCCGCCTGTCAGAACACCTCATTCTGACATGACCTGCCGCGGGAACGGGACTGATAGTATCCTATGCGCTTGAGGGCAGCAATGCACTGGTCACCTGATATGACAGGCAGTTCCGCCATCAGGCGCCTATTTCGACCTCATCGATGCTGTATTCAGCGGGCAGTTGCCAGCCCTCCTCTTCCATAGACTCGAGGCAAAGCATTGCAGCTTCCCGGATGTTGACTGAGGCTTCCGCCCGTGTTTTGCCCTGTGAAATACAGCCGGGCAACACAGGAATTTCAGCGACGGTGAAGCCGTCTTCTCCCGAAGTAAGCACCACCGGCAATTTCGTTTTCCCTCCCCATTTAATCGCCTTGGTTGTCATGACATCATACCCCCATGCTGTCTCTTCCGAATCAGCTTTCTAAGTATATTTCAAATTGGTCTGGCAGTAGCAACCATACGACAACATTGGCGTTGCAGACGAGGCTCGTTGTGGTGCAACCCTCATTATACTCTGACAGATGGTCCTCAATATTCTAGGTGAGTTCATAGCTGCCCCGGGCGGTCATGCTGCCGTTGGCGTCGTAAGATGATGGTCTACATCCCACGCAATAGTAGAACTTGCGAAATGCTCCCATAATGTTCTCGGTCAAGAACCATTAGTTCGGGCAGCTCCTGTTGTATTCTAAGTCCTTCTGTTACGACGCCGCATAAGAAACCAGAGGTACCACCATGCGGTAACTGGGTAGATGAAAAATGCGTAGAGACCTTGCCTTAACGCTGGCCACTGCCCGGCAACTATGGCGAAGGCATAAGGCGGTATGAAAAACATCACGGCACCGAGTATTCGTGCCCAGAGCTTCCATGGCAGGAGAGAGGTTATCCAGGGTATGAGCAACCCGAGCGCCAGGGATACTATTGATGTTGTCCAGAACACGATGCTACCAAGATCGGAACGCCAAATGATCAGGAACAGGGCAAGGAGTGTGATCACTGACAACGTTGCCAGTTCACCCACTGGGTGAGATTTCACCTGTTGCGGCTTTAGCTTGTTGTTATCCGAGGTCAATTGCCCCATTCTATGATGCTCCTCGACGACCCGAACGAGGGCTCCCTGATGGTGAGCGGCAAGACCGGCCCGGTGAACACCTGGACTGCCATCTTCCCTGGATGACAGCAGGCGCGACGTGGTAGGGCATTCTACCTGTTGGCTTTGTTGATAGCTTTATCATAAGCGCGCTTGATGCGGAGAATAGCCTGCTCGATAGCCGGCCTGGCCGGGTCCGGCGCCGACTTCAGGGCTTCTTCGAGAACGGCCAGGCTCTTTGCCTTGCTCTGTGAGAGCGGCGTCCTGGCTTTGTCATCGTCGTCGGCTTTGCCTGGCCTATCGGCGGCAGATGAAGTCGGGGGGGCCGCTTCGCCCATCGGCTTCGGAGTGGTGGGTGGCGCCGGTGTTGGAGATGGTGCCGGAGTAGCGGCTCTCGGCTCCGGCGCAGGGGTCGGAGCCGGTGTCCCCAGTGGCCCACTTACTGCCGTCATGGCTAACGGCTCGGCGGCAACCCCGAGGTTGCTTTCCAGCTTCCGGACAACGCTTTCTATCGCCGCGGTATCGCCTTTGCCGGCGAGATAGGCGAGCTCGTTTACACGCGTCTCCGCCATTTGGAGGCGCAGGTCGGTCTTAGCTGGCTCGGAAAAGGTCAGCGCCAGCCTTGCCTGCTCTGCGGCAAGCTTGACGGGATAGAGGAGGTCATCGGGCTGGCTCCGGGCGGAGGCGGCGGTGCTGGCGCCGCCGATAATCAGGATCACAAGAACCGCGGCCACCGCTGTCGCCCACTTCGGTTGCCATCCGTAGAATAACGGGCGGCGCTTCTGTTCCCGCTCATAGCGCTCTTTGAGGGCTTCATCCAGACGGAGCATGACGCTGGTCTTCAGCGCCGGCCCCGGCTCGATGCTGGAGATGCTCCTGGCAATCGCCGCTGACGTTTCGAGCAGAGGGCGAAGTTCCCCGGCCTCATCCGGATATGCCCGGAGGCATTCCTCGACCGTCTTGCCGGCAAGGATGGCCTCGAGACACTCGTTGAATATGTCCTCAAGTTTTCGCGGCATCCCTGTCTCCGCAGAGCAGTTTTCTCAGTGACATGACCCCGTTGAACTGGAGCGCTTTGATGGTCCCCTCGCTCTTGCCCAGTGTCCTGGCTGTCTCGGCGATGGAAAGGCCGCCGGCGAAGCGGAGGCTGATGACTTCTTTCTGCGCCTTCGGCAGGCGCTCGACCGCTTCCATCATTCGGCCAATCTCAATGCTGGTCTCAGCGATGGTGCTGGGGTCGGCGCCGCCCGGGTCGAGCTCCGGCATGCCGAACTTCTCATCCATGGGTATCGTCTTTGCCCGATTCTCTCTCCGGAAGTGGTCAATGATTTCGTTATGGGCAACCCTGATAAGCCAGGCGGCGAACGGCACCCCGCTCCATCTGAATGACCTGATGGCGCCGATAACCTTGAGGAAGACCTGCTGGGTAAGGTCTTCGGCTTCAGCGGTGTTTTGCACTCTTAAATAGATATAGCGGTACACTTTGGTGGCATTGGCCCGGTACAGTTCGGCCAGCGCCTGTCCGTCGCCTTTC
This sequence comes from Dehalococcoidia bacterium, assembly GCA_034431935.1. Classification (GTDB taxonomy): domain Bacteria; phylum Chloroflexota; class Dehalococcoidia; order GIF9; family JBFMDU01; genus JBFMDU01. The sequence continues at coordinate 44,181 of DAOUCU010000051.1, forward strand.
TGCGCCCGTTCTATCAGCTCCTTTTCTTCTGGCACGGATTCAGCTCCGTGTCGTATTATAGAAAACGTAGCTGGCTGTGGAAAGTTTAACGGCATAAAAGGCCGCTTTTCTACGGAATTGGTGTGCCCGGTTCATTGAATAGCCGGCCCCGGGGCTATAAAATGGGCCTGATTGCGAGATGACGGCTGGCCGGATATCGCCGGGACCTTAAGTTGCGCGGCAGGTTTCCGGGGGACGTCTGTAAGGTAAAGGATATGGAAGATAGAATCAGAAGGCTGAGTGACATTGCCCGCCAGGGTAATAAGGCCGGGGGAGTTGACAAATACGCCGAAGAACTTGCCGAGACAGCTCACGAGGCATCTCTGGAAGCAATAGCTAAGGCTGAGGCGGTAGGCGAATCGGTGCTTGATGCGTTTGAGGCAGCGAAAAGGGCCATTGAGGAGATGATGGCGAAGCTCGAGGAAAAGGCCAGATTGAGCAGGGAGGCGGCCGAGGCGCTGGTAGCGGTGGCTAAGGATGCCTCGGAGTCAGCAATCAAGGCGACCAGGGAGGCTGCAGGGGAGTCGGCCACACTGTCGCGGGAGGCGATAAGTCGGGCGGAAGCGATAGGCCAGACGACACAGAAGGCCTTTGAGGCATCGAAAAAGGCGGTTGAAGAAGCGGTTGCCAGGGCAGAGGAGACCGGCAGGCTGGCCCAGACCGCTGCTGAGTCGGCCAGGCAGGTCTACGAGGAAGCCGCCGCCAGGGCGAAGGAGAAGA
>DAOUCU010000052.1:0-2546 GCA_034431935.1 Dehalococcoidia bacterium
AGAATCGTGGACAAGGTCGGCACGGCGTTTCATCGCCCGGTAGAACATGCCGACCACCGGCCTGGTGATAAGATGCAGGCCGTTAGACGTCACGAAGATACCTCGCACCCCCATCACGCCGGTGAGATCATTCAAGTAGCGCGTCAGCTCCGCCCGTATCAGCAGTGCGGGAAACATGTAATATAGGGACTCGCTCTGGATGACGACATCAAAACGGTGTCCGGCAAGGCCGCACTCGCGGAACGGACGGGTTAGATCCGCTCTGAGAAAGCCCACATTGCTCAGTCCTCTGCAGACGGTCCGGGCGCGCTTCAGCGCCTTTGATGAGATGTCAACCGAGAGAATCGAAGCTCCGGGGAAAGCATCAGCCAGCATCACCGTATGGGTTCCCTCAGCACAGCCGATTTCAAGGATGCTACCGGGAGAACCGGCGAACGAGCGGATCAGTTCTGTTTGCCGCTGGTGCTTGGTCTTCTCATACTGGCAGGACCGGTAGCCCCACGGGTCCTCGTTGTTAAAGACCTTCTCAAAATAGCGCCTATCGAACATGCGGAAACCGCCGGCTCAATATGTCACCGAGGGAAACAGCTTCCGCTCGATGTGGGGGAGGTAAAGCGCCGCCATATATTCATCCATGAATGGTGCGTAGGCAGATAGCTCGATATTGGTCATACCCCGGGCGATCCTTGCAGCCTTCTCCAGAGCATGTATCGATAGGAGCGCCATTCGTGCTCCCATCAATGAGCTATTCCCGATGAACTGTATCTTTCCAATGGGCACATCCGGCAAGAGCCCAATCCCGATGGCATGGTTGATGTTCAGGAAATTGCCAAAGCCACCGGCAACGTAAAGCGTTTGAAGGCCATCGAAGCCGATGCCAACATAGTCAACCAAGGACTTGATAGCCGCGTACACCGCCCCCTTCGATCGCAAAACATTGTCAATATCGGTCTGGGCCACCACCAGAGACTCACCGGTCTCCGTTTCTTCAGGAAAGGCGACAACGAAGAGGTGCTGGCTATCGTCCTTAATCAGTCGCCTACCGCCTTTGTCCGGGCGGAACTTACCCCCGATGTCAACTATGCCGTTCTGAACCAGACCATAAATGAGGTCAACGACTCCGGAGCCGCAAATGCCTCGCGGCTTAACCTTGCCGATAGTCTCGTACTTAACGTCGTCGCCTGATATCCGGACGCTCTGGATAGCACCGCGGGTCGCCCTCATACCACTCCTCATGCCCGCCCCTTCGAACGCCGGACCGGCCGAAGCTGAACAACACACCATCCACTCGTTGTTACCTATGACTACCTCGCCGTTAGTGCCGATGTCAATAAGGCAGGTCACCTCGGGCCGGTCCGACAGACCGCAGGCCATAACACCAGCCACGATGTCCCCGCCAACATAGCTCGAAACACTGGGCAGGACTTCGACCACCGCTTCGGGATTGACTTCAATGCCAATATCACCGGCCGCCATCCTCGGATAGACATCGGCCGTGGGCACATACGGTTCGTTCCGTATTGAGCACGGCATCAGTCCCGACAGCAGGTGAGACATCGTCGTGTTGCCGGCGGCAACAACAGCGGTTATGTCGTCCGGATCAACCCCTTTCTCAGCACACAGAGACCCGGTCAGGGTGTTGATATTCTTCACCACCGCTTTCTGGAGCACATCCAGCGATCCCCTGCCGCAGACATAGGCGATTCTTGAAAGGACGTCTTCCCCATAATGCGCCTGGAGATTATGGCTCCCCTCGACCCCCAGCACCTTACCGGTCTTCAAATGCACTAACTGGACAACCACCGTAGTCGTGCCGACATCAATGGCCAGCCCGTAGTTCTTTTCGCTGGTATCGCCTGGCTCAAGCTGAAACACCCTCCCGCTGGTATCGCCAAAGGCTACTGTAGCCGTCACTTTCCAGCCGTTCTCACGCAGTGTTCTGGTGAGGTTTCTCAAAACGTCATAGGACAACTCGTAGGCAGGATAGCCCAGACGTTTGGCCAGTTCTCTTGTCAGACGGCTGGTATCGGCGACATTGTCATCCATGGTCGGCTCTGGCAGCGGCAGGTAGACCTTGCTGACCAGCGGTGCGAACAGAGTTGCCGGATCATACGGCCTTCTGGCGACGGTCATCTTCTCCGGACGGCTGTAAGAGAGCGGCTGCGTCTCAGTCAGAATCTGCTCCTCTTCCAGTCGCGACTGCGGGGGAATAACAACCCGCAGGTTATCATGGACCTGAGTCTGACAGGCAAGCACGTAGCCGCTCTGAATTTCCTCTCGGGAGAAAAATGGCAAATCATGACTGTTGGCTTTGGCGTTGCCACTTACCACCTGCACCCGGCACTGACCACAAACACCCTCCCCACCACAAACACTGTTGATATTGACCCCCACCTGCTTCGCCGCATCCAAAATAGTTGCTCCATCATCCACCTCTGCCTCAGACCCATCAGGAAGAAAGGTGACCTTGAAGTTGTCCATAACTGCGCCCTCCAGCTTGAATGAAAACATAATATCAGCCATGCGCTCACCCGGCAAACGACCTA
>DAOUCU010000053.1:0-12910 GCA_034431935.1 Dehalococcoidia bacterium
CATCCCCGGACCAGGATACAAACCGGTAGCCCGGTGCGGGAGTGGCCGCCAGAGTCAGACTTACGCCACTCTCATAAGTACCACTGCCCGGATATACGGTTCCGGCTCCCGGCGGGGATACTGTGATACCCAGGCTGAATCTGACCGGCGCGGAGGCAGGCTGTGGCACACGTGCGGGTGGCGATGCCGGGGCCGATGGCGGGGCAGCACTGAACGGCTGGGTGATAGAGGGGCTTGGCACCGGGACTGGCACCGGTTTTGACACCCACGAAATACCCAGCACAATCAGCAGGCTTGCTGCTCCAAGGGACATGACGATTGCGGGTATTGCCCACAGTGGGAACCTTCGTCGGCGAGCAGGCGACTGTTTCCCGGCCGCGCTATCGCTATCACGCGGAAACCACTTCTCCTCGAGGGCGGACACGTCGTAACCGGCCCTCTTCCACTCGTTGAGCTTCTCTCGGTAGTAACTGTCGTCGCTCATTTGCCTCAGCGCGTCCCCGTGAATTCCCGCCGGGTGTACTTTCTACCCCGCCAGTTGCCGCAATCTGCCTATCCTTGGTTCAACGACACGGCAGAGAACCGCCATCCGGTCCACCGCCCGGCGTCTTAGACTCTCACCGGACAAATCTGGTGCCTCTTTTTCCATATAGAGCCGCGCCCCTTTCCCAGACCGCTGCCGGTCAACCATCACGCGCTCGCCTCCTGATTCACGCTCGACCTGCCGGGTCAACCCCTCTACCTCTGCCAGCAGGTCTTTATTCTTACGCGGGTCTCTCGTTTCAGAGTGGAGTTCGACGCCAGGAGTATTCGGCCTGCCAGGATACCACTCAAAATTGAACGTCGCGCGCGATTTCGTGCTTGCACCGTTCTTCGATACTGTCACGGCTAGGCCTCCATACCCGGGACTGTGATTCAGCCGCTAAATACCCTCATTGGACTACCGGCTCCCCGCAGGCGGGGCAGAAACGCCACCCGGCCCGGACCGGCTGGCCGCATTTGCTGCATTTGCTGATGTTTGATGTGTCTGCCTGTGCGCTTACGTGCACGACCGGCGTCACGCCACCACCCTGCACCAGGGTGTCAGGCACGCCCTGTTTGGAGGCTTCCATCATCCGGGCCGCCTGCTCTGCCATGTCACTCTGGTGCCTGCGCTCCCGGTCCTCGGCCTCCTTATAAGTATCCATCTGGTATTTGGCGGCTTCGGCCTTTCCCAGCGATTCCACCTTGGCATCGTCGCGGTCAAGCGCCCGCTGCAGGGTCTGCTGGCGCATCATTTCGCGCAGGGCAGCTGGGTCGGCTACTCCTTTTTCTATCGCCTGCTCCATGATGCGTTCGGTCGAGCCTGTCTGGATTGTCATTTGCTGGGTCATGAAATCCTGTTCCTGTTTCTGTCGCTCCCTCTTGGCTCGTTGTACGGCTTCGAACTGTCTGGTCAGCTCCTCCATCTCGCGACGATCCAGGTCAGCTTCCAGTTCCTTACGCCTTCTTTCAAACTCGAAATTGATTTCCTGTTCCCGACGTTTAATGTCAAGCTGGAGCTGGGCGATCTCGGTGTCGACACGGGCAACATTCAAACGCTTACCCTCGAGTATCCGGTGGCGGTCGACTTCGGCTGCGATAAGAATAGCCTTGGCGGCTTCGTCACGGCGCGCCTCAGCCTCTTTCAACTGGCGCAGATTGTCAATCTCTGCCTGCTTCAGCTCAAGGTCGCGCTGCATATCGGCAAGCCGGCGTCCGTGGGCAAATATTCTGGCCTCCTCCTCACGGTTCTGGCGCTTTCGCATGATGGCAGCAGCTTCCTCTTCGGTGATACCCCAGTTGATAACGAAGCTTTCCAGTTTCAACCCCCAGATGCTCAGGGTCTTCAACAGTTCCGTCCGGACATCCGTTTCCAGCGTTGCCAGGAGCTCACGGTTACCGCGAAGCTCCTCAGCACGCAGGCGGGCTACCCGGGGTAAAAGCACCCTGGCCATGAGTTCATCCTTGACCAGGGCAGCAAGGTCCCAGACGGAGAGGGCAGAGCGGCCCTTGAGGGCATTCGTTATGAGGCCTATGTCGTCGGTCGAGATGCTCACGCGCAGCCGGCACTCGGCGTTCACCACTTCCTTATCCGCCGTAACCGCCAGAAGAGTCAGGTTCGACACGTCCCGCTGTGCCTGTGCCGCCAACTCAACCGACTCGAAGTACTTCCTGTCGCCGGCAGGCGGTTTGATCTGGGGTGGCGTGACCGACGCAAACCCCGCGGTTCCCGCCTCCTTGTCTGTTCTGCCGAGATAGATAAGCAGGTCGATCGGCGTCGTGTCCACGATGTATACCTCGGCCTCGGTATCCACCCCAAAGGCACCCTTCAATCTCTCCCAGAAGCCGACCACGACTTCTTTGGCCTGGGTTACCGTCTCTACTACGCGGCCGTTCTTGACGACCAGAGCCGCCTCCTGATGCCCAATTGTTACCTTCTTCTGAAAGAAACCGGGCAATTCAGCCTTGTCCAGCTTGCGGGCTACCGTATCCTTGCCGTAGATTCGCCATTCTGTTGCCATGTTGACCTCCCTCTCGTTGGCTCTTCTTATGCTCCGGTATTACTATTCTACTAGACGTTGACCGCAGTACGGGCAAAAACCGGGTAGCTTTATGAGACTCAACTCATGCCCGCAATGCGGACAAAGCCTCTGCATCGCCGGTGGCTTTTCAGGACGATTGTCCTTCTTTACGACGCTATCAGCAATATGGTCTCCGCCATAGTAGTCCCCCTGAATAACCACCTGCGGTGCTGCGCTCCGTTCCCGGTCGGGATCGATGACCCATAACAGTGCCAGGGCTCGATACTCCCGCCTGTTGCCATCTTCGTCTTTATAGACTGCCTGTAATTCCACAGGCACCGACCGCCCAACCTCCTTAACACGCACCGGCAGCCTAACCTGACGACTGGCACCCGCAGGCAGCGGGCCAACCGCCTGTACGTTGGATTCCGCCGGCCCGGTGGCAGCCACTGTCACGTCGGATGCCGCACCCTTACCTTCGTTTACAATAGTGACGGTGATGTTTTCCCACTCTAACAGATGCAACTTGCCCGAAGCTTCCACTACCAGCCGCAGGCTGGGGGCAGCATGCAACCTTCTCAGCGCATTGAGGGCACGCTTCATCACATCCCGGGTCCCGGCGTCGGATTCAGCGGCAAGTGCCTCCGAAATGGCGTTTATCGCCTCATCGGCACCGATGACCCGAAGCCCGTCAGCGGCATTGCGCCTCACAAACCGGTCAACATCTTTCAATGCCCTGATCAGACGCGGCGCGATATCATCGCCATGCAGTTTTGTCAGGCCTGACACCGCCAGCGCGCGGTCGGCAGGATCGTCGGATTCAAGGTACTCCATCAATGGTCCTCTGGCTCTGCCGTCACCGAGCGCCGCCAGCGCCACCGCCGCATCGCGTCTCACGTGCCAGCTGCTGTCTGCCAGGTGATGGGCAAGGGCGCCTGCCGCCCGTCTGTCTCCGATTTTCCCCAGGCAACGAGCCGCGCCTGCCCGCACCAGCCAGTCGGCATCGGCCAGCGCCTGAACCAGCGGGCCCACTATTTTCGGACCGGAGCCGCATGACAGCGCTTCAACGGCACCCCTGCGCACATTCCTGTCGGGACTTTTCTCCAGCTGCGAGGCGACGGCGGCCAGCCCGACATCCGTTTCCAGCAGCTTTGCCAAATCCGCTTTCAAAGCCTCCCGGCGAACGTCGGCCGCAGGCAACACGGCAAGTTCATTCAGTACAACCGCAACCAGCTTCGAAAGCGCCGCCAGTGCCGCCGACCTTACCGAGCGGTCCTGTTCTGACGGGAAACAGCCGGCCAGTGGCTCGAGGGCAGACGAATGCCCGGTTTCGCCCAGCAGTAGCGCTGCGGCCCGGCGCAAATCCGGCGAGGTTGCACAGGCAAGACTCTTCCCGAGCAGAGGGACCGCCTCGGCTCCGTATCCGCGGACCCGGGCAATGATGTCCCTCGGGCCAGTCCCGCCGTCAGCTTTTGCCCGGGCATATTGCTCCAGCAGAGAGGATATGGCTCTTTCCAGCCCGGTACCCGTACCGCTGTGATCAGCTACCATTTGCCAGTCCCTCAGCTACCATGCTGTTGCCGGTTGGCTGTACTGTCATTGCGTACGAATCCACCGTCATCCGAACTTGAATGCCTGGTACTTTTCGACCATTCGCTGGCTGACCGACGGCTTAACCGCGTCGAGGGCCCCGATGATATCGGCCATCGAAATTCCCCGCTGCCCACCGCCTCTGATTGCCTCGTGGAACGGCTTCAAGGCGGCCTTCAGGCACACCTGCCTGATATCCGCCCCGCTGTAGCCGGCGGTAATCTGCGCCAATCTGTCCAGGTCCACGCCGTCTTCCACAGGGCGGCCTTTCAAATTCAACTCAAACAGTTTTTTGCGGGCCGCGACATCCGGCGGCGGAACGTATATCTTCTCATCGAACCGGCCGGGCCTGAGAGCAGCGTGGTCGATGCTCCACGGTTCGTTGGTTGCGCCCATGAACAGGATGCTGCCATTCTTCGACTGTATGCCGTCCATCTCTGCCAGTATCTGGGGAACAACACGCTGCATGACGGTCGAGCCGGAGTCTCTCCGCTTCGGTATCAGTGCCTCAACCTCATCGACAAATATGATTGCCCTGGGCTCGCTTCTGGCCTCGGAGAAGAGCCTGGCGATATTTCGCTCGCTTTCTCCCACCCACTTACTCATGATGCTGGATGGCCTGATGGCAAAGAAGGCCGCGTCGACCTCATGGGCCGTGGCCTTGGCAATGTATGTCTTGCCGGTGCCGGGAGGACCGTACAGCAGCACGCCGCCCCCGGCCTGAATGCCGAACCTGCGGGCCTGTTCCGGGTATGCAAGTGGATAGATTATCTTGTTCCTGATTTCTTCCTTCACATCATCAAGACCGGCAACATCGTCGAAGGTGACAGCCGGCCTCTCTTTAAGGACGAAGTCGCCAAAATCGCCTCCCTGCTCGGGCGAAGCACCCCCGGTTTTGGGTGCGATGCCGTTAGCGTGCCTGAGCAGCCGTTCCGCGTTGTCGGTCCGGATCCTGGCAAGGTTGCCCCGGGACTGCGCCGCCGCCCGGTAAAGGCAGTCACTGGCCTGAAGATAGAGATGGCGCGCCTTCGCCACTAAACCCCTCTGTTCCGATTCAATGGCGCGTTCGAGATACTCCTCGGCTGTCCTGAGCAGTACTTCAATGCTCATGTGCTTGAGCCCCGTCCCGTTCTGCCGCCGGATACTCCTATCCCTTTCTCATGGAATCTTCGACCTGCTTTAGCCCCCTGGATATGCGTTCGTCAAGGCCTTTCTCCTCTATTTCCGCTTCGCCCTGCATTGTCTTCATGATTTCATCAATGTTCTTATCGGAAAAGTCCTGAGAGGCCAGGATGCTTTCATTGGCCATATCAATGGTCACCGATAGGGCCTCATCGATACCCTCGGCCCGGGCCATGGCTTTCTCGAACTCCACCTGGCTGTGAGCGATCTTAGCCAGGTCCGGTCCCTCGGCGATGGACTGGCTTATGTCATGGGCGAAAGAAATAAAGTCTCCGGTGATCCCCACCATCTCACGCTGGAGGTGGGCTTCCTCCATGAGCAAAAGCAGGCGCTGCGCCTTCCTGATGCGGTCGGAAAGTGCCAGATACTTGGCAGCCTGTCTCTTCAAAAACCTGTCATCCCCCAGTTGAGCTGCCTGCTTGCCCTGTGAGAACACTTTTTCCCGCAGCGACTGCAGCTGCTCAATGTAGCGTTGCACCCTGGCCTTTGCCTTGCGCTGTCGAATTTCGCTTTCAATCCGTTTTTCTTCTTTTGATTTGCCCCTCAGTCGCAGGCCCATCTGCTCCTCCTTAAGCTATCGGTCTGGCGAGAATAACCGTCACATTGTCGCGGCCGCCGGCCGCGTTCGCGGCGGCCACCAGCTGCGCGCACGATTCCTCGATGGATGATGCACCGGTGACGATCCCGGCTATTTCGCTGTCCCCGAGCGCGTCGGTCAGCCCGTCCGAGCACAGCAACAGGGTGGAATCGCCCAGATCGATATCGTAGAAGTCGGGTGAGACCGTCTCCGCCATGCCTAGAGCACGGGTGACAACGTGTCGGTGCGGGTGGCCCCTGGCATCTTCTTCGGTTATCAACCCGTGCTGAACCATTTCCTGCACCAGCGAATGGTCGCGGGTGAGTCGCGTTATGCCTTGACCAACACGGTAGGCCCGGCTGTCTCCAATGTTGGCCAGAAGCACTTTCCCACCCCAAACTAACGCGGTTACCAGCGTGCTGCCCATTCCCTGACTGGCCGGGTTCTCTTCGGCAACCCTGCGTATCCGGGTGTTGGCCGCGGCGATTGCCGCTACGACCGCCTCTTTATCTGGGAGCTCGCCCCTCCCGTAACTTTCGGTCAGGTGTTGTTCAATCTGGTCAACAGCTATCCTGCTTGCCACCTCTCCAGATGCATGCCCTCCAAGCCCGTCCGCCACCGCCAGAACATAGAAAGGACCGAGTTCCATCACAAGAACGGCGTCCTCGTTCCGTGGACGCACCATACCCCTATCCGTTTTATAGCACACCTGAAGCACAGACTTACCTCGTCATCAGACTATTGACGGATATACCTCCGCGCCGCCCTGATCAGGTCATCAAACATCTCAACTTCCGGCGTTCGGCTTAACTCCCGCAGGGAGAGCTGGTACCAGGCGGGCAGAACCGGTTGCATCGAACGTATTGCCTGCTCGAAGTCGGCCTGTGTCAGCTGTCTTCGGGGCTTGTTCTCTTTTATCCGCTCCCTGAGCGGAATCCTGGCAGCCCGCTGGCAGACCTCCACGACTTCTGAAGATGCGAAGCCCTCCATCTTCTCACTTAGCGCGTCCAGGTCAACCTCGCCGGACAGCGGTTTGTGAGCGAGATTTATCTCCAGTATCCTGCGCCTGGCCGCCCGGTCCGGATTCGGGATGAACACGGTGGTATCAAACCTTCCCGGTCTCCTGAGTGCGATATCAACCGCCCAGGGCCGGTTCGTCGCCGCAAGGACGAGGCTTCTCACCCTGCCCTTGGTCTCCAGGCCGTCCATCTGCATCAGAAGCTCGCTGACCAGGCTCCGTTCGTGACCCTCGCTGGAACCGGAGCGTTCTGAAGCCAGCGCATCAATCTCGTCGAAAAACAGGATGGCTTTCTCCTGCTGCCGCGCGATGGCGAAGACTTCCCTCAGGTTTTTCTCACTCTCACCGACATACTTGTCCTTGATATCGCTGATTTTGAGGTTGATGAAAGCCGCATCACATTCGGCGGCGGCTGCTGCCGCCAGCATCGTCTTCCCGCATCCCGGCGGCCCGTAGAGAAGGATACCGCCTCCGGCACTAACGCCAAAATACCTGTATTCCTCCGGGTAAAGGAAGGGGTAGACAACTGCCTCCTTGATGCTTTCCTTCACCTGCTCCAGTCCGGCTATGTCCGCAAAACGGACCTTCGGCCTCTCCACCATCACCAGACTGTGCGCCTTCCGTCGGGCAGCGTCTTCATCTTTCTTATGCGTGCTCTGCGGCACGGGTTCCATGGGCTTCACGCCGGAGGTGAAGACCTCGATATTGCCTTCTTTGAGACCGTCGGCTATCTCGCTGAACTTCCTGGACCGTTCGAGAATGTCCGGCCTGAGGTCGGGCGGGGACATCTCCGCCAGCTGCTGCATGAAGCGCGCGCATTTCAGGTACTCTATCCTCGCCCGGCCGGTGTCACCCGCATCGTAAAACTTTTTGGCGAGTCTATGGGCCTTATCGAACTGGCTTTTTACCTCGTCTCGCAGTTCCATCTCTCGAAAACAGCCCCCTTTACCACATCGCAGGGGTATCGATTGCCGCCATCAGCGTACCGTACGGATGGTAGGAGCCTGCCCGGAAAACCTTTCGGGCTATGCCGTTTCCAGCTCCTCTCTGGCGGCCCTTTCTTTGTCCCACTTTTTGAAAACCTCGTCCGCCTGGGATATATCGCTGGTAGCCCAGATGTCCATCAGTTTCTTCGTGTCCTTATCATCCACCGGCTCGCTGAGGAGGCCATACTCGGCTTCCATCGTCCTGAGCAGCGAGTCAACTTTACCCTGGACCACCTGGTCCTTGATGTTAACCCCGGCCAGAAAGTCATCGAGTTTGCTCTTGGGGATCTTCATTATTTTGCTCATGAGCCCCGACTTTTCGAGCATTTTCTTGTTGTCGTGAATGAAAATGAGGTTGTCCACAACACGGATCTGGTCGCTGGTCTTCTTAAGTTGAATGTTGTCCAGCTTGATCTTCTGGTCGAGCTGCTGTATCTGGCGGGCGATGGCCCTTCTTTCCGCCTCGGTCGCCTTGAATCCCTTGTCGAAAAGCTCCTTCTTCTCGTTGGATAGGCGCTGGACCTCGCCGATCTTGAGTTTCTCCTCTCGCTCAAGCCGGATCCGCTCCGCCGTCAGGTCGTCCTTCTTCAGCTTCTCGAACGGGTTGCCTTTGATTCGGTCAATGATGCTCATCCTGCCTCCTTTATAAACGTTCTTACATACTATAATTCAACGCCGCTTCAGGGCACTTGAATCCCGGTACCTAGGGAGCCTGAAGTACTATTCCAATATCCCTGATGCTGCGTATTTTCCCCCTGCCCTCTTTCTCCACGTCACACAGCACCTTATAAACGAGGTTGCGTGGCTCACCGCATTCCTGAACTGTATCCTGGAGAACCACGTAGCCTTTGGCCAGCAGCCTGTTGACTATATGATTCCGCAGCCGCTCGATTTTTTCGCTGTCGAATTCCGGTTTAAAGAACCGGATGTAGCCCGAAATCCGATCGTCAGACCTGCTGTAGGCGACATCTCCGGTCATGGAGTCGACCAGGCAAATTGAAACGAAGCGGCTGACGTAGTTACGCGCGAATTCCGCCGATTGAATCTCCCTCAGTACACGTTCATCCCAGCCGGTAGGAGACGCTATCCCGATGACATGCAGGTATTTGCCGAGTTCGGCCCCATCGATAAGGCGTCCGGTGAGGAACAGAAAATCGGTAAGGTCGGCGCAGCGGCTGTCAAACCCGGACCTCTCGTACTCGGCGATGTGGGCAAATGACACAGCTTCAATCACCACTCTCGGGACCTTTTCCCCGAAGGTGCCGTGTATCCTCCGCCGCACCACGTATCTCGACCTGGTATTCCATGGCATATCCGGGGCTCCCCTGTCCGCCTCCGCGACATGGTCGCCTTCACCCCACGAACGCACCACAAAGGTGCGCCTGTGGACCGGGGAGTAGAACCTGAGCGGGAAACTCTGCATCTTGGTGTCGAAGCGCGCTATGAAGTTGAGCTCGCTGAGCCGGGCATCCTCACCGCTTACCGGGCGGCCGGTAGCCGCACCTCCCGAGGACTCCGGCTGGCGCCGCCGTAAGACGTCGTCCTTCCCGGCGGCCGGTGCTACAGCAGTTTCTTCCGAAACTGCTTCCTGCCTGCGGTGAGACGGCAGGCTCCGCTCAACCCTGTCCCTGAGCTCCTTCAGGCGCTCGCTGAAAGCGAGTCTCAGCAGGGGTCTTATGCCGGGAGAATTGAGCGCTTCGTCCAGCCTTGAGCAGCCGTCACCGCTGAACTCGGCGATGAGCTCCCGGAGTCTCTCATCCCGGGCCGTGCGCCTGACCAGCTCGGCTGCCGGCAGGCTGTCAAGAATGCTGTATTTCTGAAAGGCGGTCGGCAGGCTGATCTCTTCCGTGGTGAAGCCACTCGACTCGGGTCCGGCCTCACCGTTGGCAACCTCGGCTGCCGCCAGATACAGCTGGGCAGTGGCGATCTTGCCCTCTATCCTGTCGCAATCCTCGCGGGGCAAGACCGACGAGTAAAGGCGCTCGAAGGTGTTCTTACGGGCCATGACCTCCCCCGCCAGCTCCAGCCTCTCTTTCCTGCCGAGCCGGGTCAGGCTGTCAAGATCGTAGCCCAGCACCCGGCGGGCAGGCTCCTCCATCCTGCGGACGATCTCGGAATCAGCTTCTTTTGCCATACTCACCACCCTTAAGGTACTTTAACTCCTCCCTTAATCTGTCACGGACCAGGTCCACACCCTGTCCGTAACCGGAAATACGCAGGTCGACGTTGACCACGATGCCGTCTTCGCGCAGCGTGGCTGAGACCTCGACCTTGCCCTTTTTGGTTTGCAGTTCATAGAGTAACCAGCGTGGTTCCCGGGATTCCTCCCTGAGAGTTGCCCGCAGCCTGGTCATGATGAAACGGAGCACTTTTTCAACGGCCGCCAGTGTCTCGAAAATCCGGAGCTTCAGTTGCCTCTCTGTCGGTTCAACATCCAGCCTCCCGGCCTCGACCCTGTAATGGGCGATGCCGTCCGGCAGTGCCTTTGAGTAAAGCTCTTCCAGGAACCGCGTAATATCGCTATCGTCACCATCGGCCAGGACCGTGATCCCATCGGGACGGGATATCCGTATCTGCTCCCGCCATTTGTCAATGGCATATTCGATGCGCTTCCGCTCGGCGTCACTGGTGTATTTGGCGATAATCAGATGCAATCTTTCCCTGCCCCGTCTTTCTCTCCCGGTAATCCCTTCTCTACGTCAGCACCCGTCGCTCCGGCCGGTTACACTGAATGTTGAATTCATGCCTGATGCCACCGCAGTCGCACAGTCAGATGCGGTAGCCTCCCGCGTAAGGCCATTCCGGCGCAGCCGTGCTAACACGGCTCTGCCGGAGTGGCTACCACGGCTATCCAAACTACTCAATACCTCCCCGTTTGACTGCTGGCAGGAGCGCGACGGCCAATCAACACGGATGAACCGGATTACGCCGCTACTATACTCCATAATGGAGGATTTGTCAATACCCCGTTGTCTGGAGGAATGGCGGGGTGTCCGGTGCGCGTCTCAACATGGCTATTAAATCAACGGCTGTGTCCGTGGTTGACAGTACTTACCGGCCGTCATGAAAGACGGGTCCGCGAGCCTGGATCTGGCCCGGATGTTCACCGCTTCGCCATTCTGCCCATGATCCCGCTGGCCCTGACGATGAGGTCTTCGTTTACATCAATGCGCCTGTCCCTGCGGTATTTGAGCTCATCCACAAATTCGATGACGTCGCTGTCGTGCCCGGCAAGCTCTACCAGACGCTCAGCAAACTGCACCGCCTCGGACAGTTGGCCAAGCCTCAGGTGAAGGAGGAGCAGTTGGCCGCAATAATAGGCGCTGCGGGCGGGGTCATGGCGGGACGACTCCAATGACTGGCTGTATTCCTGTCTCAGGTACCTGGACAGTTCTGTCTGGACCTGCCGCACATTCTGGAAGCGATGCTCTTTCTTTTTCGCCATGCACTTAATTATTATCGGTTCAAGGACGGCCGCTCCGGGATTAATGCGTGACGGGGCCTCAGGCTCTTGACTGACAATATTGAACATGATTTCGCCTATGTCCTCTCCGGTAAAAGGCGGCTTCCCGGTTACCAACTCGTAAAGGATCACCCCGAGCTGATAGATATCCGTCCTCGTGTCGGTGCCACCGAACTTCCCGGGCGAAATCTGCTCCGGGGAAGCATAGGCCGGGGAGAAACCCGTCCCGGAACTTCCCCCGCTGGCCGAGGCTATCTTGCTCAAGCCCCAATCGGTGATTTTCGGCGTCATGTCAGCCGAAAGGAGCACGTTGGCGGGCTTGAGGTCCCTGTGGACTATCGGCTCGGGCTGGCGTCCGTGGGCGCAGGCCAGTCCCCGCGCGATGCCGAGGCAAATCCGCGCCGCCTCCTGGACCGAGAGCGGTTTATCCAGGGCTTCCAGGCTACCGCCTTCCATATACTCCAGTTCCAGGTAGGGTACCGGCATGATATTGCATCCGTAGCATTCAACGATGTTCTCGTGCTTCAGGTCTTCCCAGACCCGGATTTCCTTGATGAAGGCGCGGCCGGTGGCTTCATCGAAGCTGATGGGGATTTTCAGGGCTACCAGCCTGCCATCCCTATTGCGCCTTGCCCGGAAGACCTTTGCAAACCCGCCTCTGCCGAGCAGTACGGGTTCCCTGAAAGATGCCAGCAGGTTCGGCGGAAACCCGGCAAATGCCGTGTCAGGAGTGTGAATCACAGAAGCTCTGGAATCGGGTGTTTCACGCCTATCCGGTACTGACGGACCCGTCATAACATCTGCCCCCGGCGAAGGTTGAGGAGAGATGGTTTCTGGTCCCTGAATTGCGGCCGCATGTTCAGCAACCGCCTGCCCTGCCGGTCTCGATTCTTTTGCGGGCAACGGTGCCGGCCCTGAGCTGAACCTATCGCCAAGGGCGCACACGGCACCGCTCGTAACACCGAAGTAAATCCTATTATCAGCTCCGATAGTCGGCGAGGAATGGACGGCATCTGCGGTTTCGTACCTCCACCGGAGCCTGCCCTCGGCGCCGATGGCATAGAGGTTTCCATCGTAAGACCCGACGTAGACGGTGCCGTCGGCCGCCACCGCCGGCGAGGAACGGACCCAATTTCCGGTTTCGTACCTCCACCGGAGCCTGCCCTCGGCGCCGATGGCGTAGAGTTTTCCATCTTCAGACCCGACGTAGACGGTGCCGTCGGCCGCCACCGCCGGCGAGGAAAAAACGGAGTCTCCGGTCGCGTACTTCCACCGGAGCCTGCCGTCGGCGCCGATGGCGTAGAGTTTTCCATCGCCAGACCCGACGTAGACGGTGCCGTCGGCCGCCACCGCCGGCGAGGAGAAAACGAAGTCTCCGGTTGCGTACTTCCACCGGAGCCTGCCGTCGGCGCCGATGGCGTGGAGGTTTCCATCGTAAGACCCGACGTAGACGGTGCCGTCGGCCGCCACCGCCGGCGAGGAATGCACCCAATGTCCGGTTGCGTACTTCCACCGCAGCCTGCCGTCGGCGCCGATGGCGTGGAGGTTTCC
>DAOUCU010000054.1:0-2851 GCA_034431935.1 Dehalococcoidia bacterium
GGAGGCGGTGGTGAGGGCGGTCCCCGTCAGGTGGTCCTGGTGGATGTAGCGCAGGGTCGTCCCCTCACGCTGGGCCACCAGCCGGTCGCCCAGGTAGTAGCTGGTGGTCACGGTATCGCCGGTCTTCTCGTAGTATTTGTTGACATAGATGGTGGTGGTGCTGCCCACCGTCTTCTTACCCCTTCTGCCCTCCCCGTCGTAGACAAAGGATGTGGTCGTGCTCCCATCATAGTAAGAAACAAGCCGGTTTTCAATGTCCCAGGTGAGGCTGTGGCTGCCCCGGGCGGTCATGCTGCCGTTGGCATCATATGTGTAGCTGGTGCCGCCGGCGGCGGTGACGGCGTGGGGCTTAGTCCCGTATGTGTAGCTACTGCCGTTCATCGAGGTGATGTTGCCGAGCTGGTTGTAGGCGTAGGAGTGGCTGTAGGCGCCGGAGACGGCGGTGAGCCGGTCGAGGAAATCGTAAGTGAAGCTCTCGGTCTCCGATGCGACTAAGTCCTGCCGCTGGGAAAGATTTCCTCCGGCATCCCAGGTGTGGACGACCTCCTGCAGGGGACTGCCGCCGCCGGGGTTATAGGTCTTTATCTTCCACAGCCGCCCCCAGTAATTACCGGTGGTGTCGTAGCCCCCGCCGAGCTGGTAGTAGCCGTAAGAGGTGCGCAGGCCGTTGTTGAAGTTTATCTCGGTGGGCAGGCCGAGACCGTTGTAAAGGGTGCCGGTGACCAGGCCGCCGGCGGCACTGCCGGATACCGTGTCCGGCAGGCCGCGGCCGTTGTAGCCGTTGGTGACCGTCTCCCCGGTGGGATAGGTGACCGTAACCACGCGGTCGGCGCCGTCATAGGTGAAGGTGGTGGTGTAGTCGGTCTGGTCTATGGTGCGCTTCTCTTCAATAAGGCGGCCACGGGCGTCGTATTTGTAGGCGGTCGTGCCCAGGGCGTCACTCATGCCGGTCCTCTTGCCCTTGCCGTAGTTGTTGCCGGAGGTCGAGTCGTAAGAGTAAGTCACGCTCAGCCCGGTGCCGGACTTGCCGGTGAGCCGGTTCAGGGCGTCGTAGGTCATGGTGATTTCCTGATTCAATGCATCCTTCTGATAAGTGAGGTTGCCGCTGTCGTCGTAGGCATAGCTCCAGCTTCCCATGTCGGGGTCGGTCATGGCCGTCTTGCGCGAGAGCCAGTCGTAGGTCATGGTGGTGGTATTGCTGGCATTGTCCCTGACCTGTGTCAGGTTGCCGAGGACGTCGTAGGTGTACTCGGTGGCGGCGTAGAGCTGGTGGCTGGCGTCGAGCTCGTCCACCTTGACCAGCCTCTGGAAGGCGTCGAAGTAGTAGCGGTGCCTGTAGCCGCGCTCGCCCGTGACCAGCTGCTGCCAGGCGGTCGAGTAGTCGTACTGGACGGTGGTGCCGTCGGCGTTGGTCCGGGTGGTCACCCGTCTCAGGCCGTCATAGGCATAGGCGACGTACTTCCAGCTTTCCTGGGGCGACTGGTAGGTGGTCACCTGGGAGGCGATGTCCAGCGAGACGTACTGCTTATCGGTCAGGCCGCGGCTGTTGAAGGTGGTGGTGGGCGATACTGTACAATACGCAGAACCTTCCACCTGGTATTTAGCATACCGTAGCAGCTCGGACCTCCCCGGGTGAGCCGGGGTTACCGCAGGCAGAACCTTCACGCTGTCATTCAGACTTGCCTTTTACTCACCAACTATCCGCTGTATTTAGATTGTCTCACATGGTGAGGGAGCTGGCTATGCCAGCGTGGCCCCGGGTGGTCATGCTGCCGTTGGCACAGTAGGTATAGCTTATCAAGGTACGCAATAAGGGTGGTGTTTCTGGCAGGTTGATTCATGCCGCACCTGCTGTATAAAAGATCGCTACGTTCCAAAAATAGCTATGATAACGGCTGCAGACGATGCAATCAAGATGAATCGATTAGCTGGCTTACGTGCTGGTTCCTTATGAGTAAATAAGTCGTGCAGACTACTGACTAATATGGGCAAAGCTGCAATGAATATGAAGTCGCTCCATCGGCGCATAACGGCTTCTTCTGATGAGTTCGCAGAGAGAACGGTAACAATGACCCATAGAAGAAATACTAGTGCTATGTAGAGAAGAAGGAGGAATATACGAACAGCAACTGTAGCGGAATTTCGGGCCTGTATTCTGCGTTCGGGAAGGTAGTGCAGTGACCATCGACACAGCACGTAAAGAACAACCATGAACATAAAAAGAAAGCTGACCCTCACCGTCCCGCTTACAAACGGCAGAGTGACTCCACTCCAGATAACGATAATACCTGAGGTAACAAGAGCTACCCAGAACAAGAGCTTAGCTGTCCTGGTGTATAGGCGAGCGGCGTCTCTATGTGCTAGAAGCTGATGCAGGCAACCTCCAAGCACGAATAGGCCAGTAAGGAGAGCGAAGGCAGTCAATCTGATCATATCTCCTCCGTCTATCTGAATCCGCTGATTGATTGCCCAAGTGCGTCAAGAATGGAGTCTCGCGTGATGCTCTCATTGCCAGCAAACCAATCTACCCCCTTTCCAAACACCGCTATGGCCATAACTGTAAGGTCCACGCCCGTGTAAACAGAGATACCTGTAATTAGGCCAAATCCCCCTGCAATACCGGTACAGCCGAGGGCCACACCAGCAATCATCGTACTTAGACCAAGAGCTTGAACCGCACCCCTCCGAGCCTCTTCGATAGTAGGCAGGCCGGGATACCTTTCAGGGCCTCGTACCCCACCAACACTAAACCCCAGGAGCGCTCCTTGATTCGTGCCCTGCATGGCGAAGAGTCCGCTCCCTGTGTGCACCCAGTTAATGGCATTGCCACCAGCGTCTTTATCTTTTAACC
>DAOUCU010000055.1:0-7196 GCA_034431935.1 Dehalococcoidia bacterium
GATTCAGCCGAACTGCATTACAAAGACACCATCGCCGCCGGCGCCGGACTGTGCGACCCCGAGGCCGTCCGCATCCTGGTCGAGGAAGCGCCGGACCGCATCGCCGACCTTATCAGGTTCGGCGTGCCATTCGACACGCTGGACGGCGCTATCGCGCTTACCAAAGAGGCGGCACACAGCGTACCCCGCGTCCTCCATGCCGGCGGTGATGCTACCGGCGAGCACATTGAAGTCACCCTGAGCCGGCACGTCAGGCAATCGCGCATCCGGGTGCTGGAATACACACTCGCTACCGAAATCGTCCTGGATGGCAAACGGGCCGCCGGCATCCGCACCCTCGACTGCCGCACCGGCACTTGCGACGAGTACGCCTGCCGCTTTCTGATTCTGGCCTCCGGCGGTGCCGGCAAACTCTTCAAATACACCACCAACCAGGACGTCGCCACCGGCGACGGCATCGCGCTCGCCTACCGCGCCGGGGCCGAAATCAGCGATATCGAGTTCATCCAGTTCCATCCTACTGCCATCCGCCTGCCCGGCGTTCATCCCTTCCTGATATCCGAGGCGGTCCGCGGCGAAGGTGGCCTTCTGCGCAACGCCGAAGGCAAACGCTTCATGCCGAAATACGCTCCCCAAGCCGAACTGGCGCCGCGGGATGTCGTTGCCCGGAGCATCATCTACGAGATGCGAAACACCGGCAGCGACCGCGTCTTCCTCGATGTCACCCACCTGCCCTCACAACTGGTGACCACCAGGTTCCCTCATATCTACCGCTTCTGTCTCGACCACGGCATTGATATCACC
This sequence comes from Dehalococcoidia bacterium, assembly GCA_034431935.1. GTDB lineage: Bacteria > Chloroflexota > Dehalococcoidia > GIF9 > JBFMDU01 > JBFMDU01. Next base: position 805 of record DAOUCU010000055.1, read on the forward strand.
CGCGGGCTGATACCGGTTGCCCCGGCAGCGCATTACATGATGGGCGGCGTCAGGGTCAACACCTGGGGCGAGACCAACATCGCCGGGCTCTTCGCCGCCGGCGAGACCGCCTGCACCGGCGTCCATGGCGCCAACCGGCTCGCCTCAAATTCACTGCTTGAGACCATCGTCTTCAGCAAGCGCATTGTTGACCGCACCCGGAACAACGCTAGAAACACCCCAACACCGGAGTCGCATGACGCATATCGCCTGAAACGCAGGGCCCGGTCGTCACAGGCGCCACACCTCAGCCTGCTCGGCCTTCAGTCCCTCATGTGGGACATGGTCGGTATCATCCGGTCCGGTTCGAGCCTTACCGAAGCCGCGGCCATCCTTTCAACCTGGGAGGACGCACTGCCACCACCGGTGGACCGCCCCTCCTACGAGCTGAATAACCTGGTGTTGAATGCGCGTCTGGTGACCGAGGCGGCGCTGGTCCGCCAGGAGAGCCGCGGTGCCCATTTCCGCACCGATTTCCCGGAGCCGGTGCCGGCATGGCAGAAGCATATAGTCTTCCGAAAAGACAAGTAGTCACGTTGTCCCCTCCATTGAGAGGGACAGGGTGATGGTGAAGCTATGAGAGATATTATCGATTTGGCTCTTGCCGAGGACCTTGGCGACGGCGACGCCACCACCGATCCCCTGATACCGCGGGACCGCAAGGGCCAGGGCGCTTTACTGGTCAAGGCCCCCGGCGTCATCGCTGGCCTGAAGGTCGCGGCTGACGTCTTCCGCCGGGTGGACCCCAAAATAAGGCTTAAAGTACTCATCCGTGACGGAGGCAAGGTGAAGCCCGGCGACGTCGTCGCCACGGTCAGCGGACCTTATGCAGGCATCTTGAAAGCGGAGCGTACCGCCCTCAACTTCCTCCAGCGGCTCAGTGGCGTGGCCACCGAGACTGCTAAATACGTCGAGGCGGTCAGGGGACTGCCGGTCAAGATTCTTGATACCCGTAAGACAACACCGGGCATGAGAGCACTGGAGAAGTACGCCGTACGCATGGGCGGCGGCACCAACCACCGCTTCAACCTCGGCGATGCCATCCTTATCAAGGACAACCACATTGCGGCCCTGAAGGATCAGGGGTTAGACCTCGAGGAAATCATCGCCCGGGCGCGCCAGAAGAACCGGCGCCGGCTCAGAATTGAGATAGAGGTCACTAACACCTCCGATGCTGTCAGAGCGGCAGAGGCCGGCGCCGACATTATCATGCTTGATAACATGAGCCTGACCGAAATGCGCCGCGCTGTAAAGGCAGTAAAAGGCAAGGCGTTCATTGAAGCTTCCGGCGGAATGACGCTCGATCGCGTCCGCGCCGTGGCCGAAACCGGCGTTGACTTCATCTCCATCGGCGCTATTACCCACTCGGCCCGGGCGCTTGACATCAGCCTCGAAGTGGAACCGGCATGAAAGAAGAGCTACACAATTGGACAATTCGTGGGATATCCACAGACACCCAGCTGACAGGTCTGTGCTATCATTTCGGTCATGCCCCGGGGCGACGATAAGCACCGTCTCATCCTCCGGCAACTGGCGGACGTTCTCGGAGAAGAATATGTTTCCGATGACCCGGCGGTAGTACTCGCCTACAGCCGGGAGTCCCAGACGCCGTCATTCCGCACCCGTCTCCTGCCCGAGTTCATCGTCATGCCCGGCTCGACCAAGGACATCCAGCAAATAATGCGGCTGGCCAACCGGTTCAGGTTCCCCGTCTGCGCCGCCGCCACCGCACTCTGGTTCCTGACCATCGCCCCGGCCAGACCTTACTGGTGCCACATAGACTTGAGACGCATGAATGAGCTCAGAATTGACAGGAAAAACATGTACGCTGTCATTCAGCCGGGTGTCACCCACGCGCAACTTCAGGCGGAAGCAATGAAGGTCGGCCTTATCAATGGTATTCCTGAAGCTGGCGCTCAGACATCCAGTCTGGCCAACCACGCCTTCGCCGGCATGCAGGGCACCGCTCACCGCACCGGCTATGCACCCCGCAATATCCTCGGCCTTGAGTGGGTACTGCCGACCGGCGAGGTATTGCGCATCGGGTCGCTGGCCACCGCCGACCGCTACTTCTGGGGAGAAGGCCCGGGACCGGATGCCCGCGCCATCCTGCGCGGGCTCACCGGCAACTTCACCGCACTCGGCGTGGTCACCAGGATGGCGATCAAGCTTTACCCGTGGCCGGGACCAAAAGTGTTCCCCAGCGCTGGAATAACACCGGAGAAACGCAGTGAACTGCCGCGGGACGCTTTCAAATGGCTTCTGTTTACCTACCCGACCCTGAACGCGGCGGTCAAAGCCATGCGCGAAATCGGCCACTCAGAAATCGGCGCCCTCCTTCACTGCTGGCCGCCGGTCTATTACAACTGGTGGTGGGCGAAATCGCGGGAGGAATACTGGAAAGCCTGGACATCCGGATACTGGCACAGGAACGTCAAGAACTGCGTGGCGGTCTGCCTCTGGGGATACGCCTCGCCGCGTCAGGTCCGGTACGAAGAGAAAGTATTACGGCAGATTGCAACCGAGACCGGTGGCACACCGGTTCCGGCCGGCGTTGTCCGGAAGTGGGTACCTTACGCCGCCAACAACTGGATACGGGACACTAACGGGCCACGCATGATGCGCACCGGCGGCTATCTTATCCTGGGAGCTATGCTCGGGACCTATGAAGACGCCCTCGAATACCTGCCCGGTGCCTGGGAAATCGAGGACCGATACACGCCGCCTTTCCTGGATGGCGACCATCCTGCCTGGGTGGCCAGCTACGATTTGGGGCACTTCGCCCTAACCGAAATTGACGTCCCGCGCGAGAAGACTGACGAGGCTGACATTACCTGGGGAGAAGCACTCAAGGACATAAGCTCAAAGCGCATAAAGGAACGAATTACTGATGCTATGACAGCGCCTATCCCCGCCGACCGCATCGGGCCAGTCTACTCCGGTTACCATGTGCCTCTTGGGAGAATCAAGCGGGCGCTCGACCCTAACCACATCGCCAACCCCACCCGACTGATAGACACGGACATACTTTCGCCCTGACGAGACTGCATCGCTCCGTCGGCAATGACTCCGCAACAGGCCGGAGACCACGGGCTCCAGCTACGTCCCGGTTTTCTCTTCCGCCTCTACCTGCGGTTTCCGGGCGCTGGCACTGATATAGCGGACAATCTCGACGAATGTGGCCGCCAGCGGGATGCCGACGATAAAGCCGACCAGCCCGGCCAGATAGGCGCTAACAACGCCGACCACGATAATGGCGGCGGGATGGAGCTTCAGCGTTTCACCCTGAATCCTCGGCACCAGTACGTTGTTTTCTATCTGCTGGATGATAAGGTAGCCCAGTACCAGCCAGACGGCTTTGCCCGGCTCAGTCGCCAGACCAACGGCGACTCCGGAGCCGGCGCTTATCCAGACGCCAAGGAGGGGTACGAACTCCATCATCCCGGCCAGTGCCGCCAGCGCCGGCGCGTACGGCACTCTCAGTATTTCCAGCATGGCAAAGACCAGCACGAAGATAATGCAGGCCATGATGAACTGGCCGCGGATGTAGCGTCCCAGGACACGGTCGATGATTCCCGCCACTGCCCGGGTATGCTCGGCCACCCAGGGCGACATCCATGAGTAGAACCTGTCCCGGATAAGCTCCCAGTCCTTGAGCACGAAGAAGAGGAAGAAGGGCAGGGAGATGAAGCCGAGAATCATACCGGCGCTGGCTCCGACCAGCGAAAACCCGCGGAAAAGGATATCCTTAAGAGTATTGCCGATGGCCCCGCCGATATTGCCGGCGATGCTTTCGAACTCCTGCTGGAACTGAATGGGCAGCGACTGCCGCCACTCTTCCAGCCAGCGCTCGATGGTTTCCATAGCCTGGGCGAAAAACTGGGGCGCCGCCTCGGCCAGGCCGACAAACGAACTGCCGACCACCACAATCATGTACGCCACCCAGCCGCCGAGCAGGACCAGGCCGACCAGATAGATACCGGCGATAATCGAAGCGCGCTTCAGCCCGGGATGCCTCCTGCCGCCGGGTAGTTTCTTTTCCAGCCACCTTATCAGCGGGACAAGCAGGTAGGCGATGATAATTCCGATCAGGAATGGCAGAATAACACCGGCCATCTTCCATAAAGCCCAGAAAAAGAGGCAGAGGCCAACAACAAATGTGATCAGGTGCCAGTGCCTTTTGAAGAAAGCGCCAAAACCGTTCAAGGTCTGCCTCCGCTGGATTACTTAGATATATCCGTGGAACGGCTGCCGGATACTCCGGAGAGGCGATTTCAAAGACGCACTGGCCAAAGGTTGCTCACGCGCCCATTTTCTGAATTCAGGCCGGTTTGGCCGCCTTGCCCTCACCCGTCTTACGGCTTTCCAGAGCCGACTGCGCCCTGTCCTTCACCTCCTCAACCTCGTCCCGGATCTCGTCAACCACATCCATGGCCTTCAGCTTCACGTCCCCGAGCCGGTCGCGCCAGAGGTCGCGCGTCTCACGGCCGGGCCGCGGCGCGAACATGATTCCTAAAACCGCACCGACCACCGCCCCGATGAGAAACCCGGCAAAGAAACTGGAGCCGGAGCTACTGTCCGACATTTTTGCCACCCCCTTGCTCTTCTCGCTTTTGAAACATGCTCACCAGCTTTTCGATGCCTTCACGGAGACCTTCAACGAACGCGGCAACCTTGAACACCGGCTTCACTACCTCGTCGCGGATCATGCCCACGGTCTCGTTAACCGTGTTCGAAGCCGCCTTTACCGAAGCCGCCGCTGACCTGGCCTGACGGTAGATAAGGAAAATAATCACCCCGAAGAAGATGAATACCAGCGTGGAAATGAACCCCATCAGGGTAATGCTGAGGTCGCGGTACCATTCAATGCCCAAGGGCGTCACCTCCCCTCAGTTGTGGGTGAAATCAATTATACACCAGCCAACAACCCGAGGTATTTGATTGAATAGACCGATCAGGCAGGCAAGCAGCCTACGCGCCGGTAAAACGCCGGAAGATGATGGCGCAATTCTGCCCGCCCATACCGAATGAGTTCGACATGATGCCAGTTACTTCAGCCTTACGCGCCGCGTTCGGTACATAGTCAAGGTCGCACTCCGGGTCAGGCGTGACGTAGTTGATAGTCGGCGGGATGACCCCGTTGACCATGGTCAATACAGAGGCAACGGCTTCAACCCCACCGGCCCCGGCGCCCAGATGTCCTATCATCGACTTGTTCGAGCTTACGGGTATCCGGTAAGCATGACTGCCCAGCACCAGCTTTAGCGCCTTCGTCTCAGAAGCATCGTTCAGCCTGGTACCGGTGCCGTGAGCGTTGACGTAATCAATCTCTTCCGGCTTCATTCCGGCATCATCGAGGGCCGCTTTCATGGCCAGCGCTTCGCCTTCCGGGTCAGGCGCGGTATCGTTCCTGGCATCGTATGACCAGCCGGCCCCGGCCATCTCGCAGAGTATTTTTGCCCCGCGCGCCCGGGCGTGCTCCAGCGTCTCCAGTACCAGCATACCCGCCCCCTCCCCCACCACCATGCCGTTCCGGTCCTTATCGAAAGGCCGCGGCGCTTTACCGGGCTCCGCGTCACGGGAAAGGGCACCGAGCAGGCCCATGGTGGCCACGCAGATTGGCGAGACCAGAGTGTCGGTGCCGCCGGCCAGAATAACGTCCGCCCGGCCGAGGCGCATGTGATTGAAAGCTATCCCGATGGCGTCACTGCCGCTGGCGCAGGCGCTGTTGATGCTGGTATTCGGCCCCCGGGCGCCGATGAACTTGCCTACCTGCACCGGGGCCATATGCGCCGAGATACGGTTCATGAACAAAGGGTCGATCCGGCGGGGCCCGCGGGCTTTCAGGACATCGGTCTCATCGCCGATTTTATGGACGTCGCCGGTAGTGGCAATAACGGTGCCTACACGCTCTGATTTTTCCTTCTGCATGTCCAGCCCGGCCATTTCCATCGCCATCACTGTCGCGGCAATCGCCCACTGGGTATAAGGGCCGGTCCGCTCCGCCAGCTTGATGTCCATGTATTTCTGGGGGTCGAAACCATTGATCTCGGCGGCCAGCTTGGACGGATAGACGGAAGCATCGAACCTGGTAATCGGCGTTACGCCTGACCTGCCCGCTATCAGGGCCGACCAGAAATCAGCCGTATTCAGGCCGACAGCCGTGACCGCACCAACGCCGGTGACAACGACGCGGGGAGCAGCCATTATGAACCTCTAACTCTTGGCCTTGGCGGCGACAACACCTTCGATATAGGCAACCAGGTCACCGAATGACTTAAGCTTCTCGGCATCGGTATCGGAAATCTCGATGCCGTAGGTCTCCTCAAGCTGGACCAGCACCTGTACCAGGT
>DAOUCU010000056.1:0-2714 GCA_034431935.1 Dehalococcoidia bacterium
AGACAAACTGCCGGCGTTTCCCGGAAGGTCGCCCCGGCCGCATCACCATCGCTATCAGGCGTCCCAACCAGGCGACCGGATGAAAAGCATCCGGTGGGTCGCCGAACGCAGTATCTATTGCCAGAGCCAGCAGTAGGATGGCTACATTTTCCACAACAACCGCTCTCTCTCCTCGACCTTGCGTCCATCCGGTGTAACCGTCACCAGCGGCAGACCGTTGACCGGATGGGGCTGGATATCGACATCCACGCCATACACCTCACGGATACCGGCCGCGGTGATAACTTCACCCGGCCTGCCCTGAGAGTAGATACCCCCGCCCGCAATCATTACCAGCCGGTCGCAGTACTGGGCGGCCAGGTTCAAATCGTGGAGCGCCGCCAGCACCGCCAGCCCCCGGTTGTGGCACAGCGCCCGGACCAGCTCGAGCGTCTCCACCTGATGATTGATATCAAGATGGGCTGTCGGCTCATCGAGAAGGAGCACCTTCGGCTCCTGGGCCAGAGCGCGGGCGAGGCACAACCGCTGCCTCTCACCGCCGGAAAGCTCCCCCACCCGCCGTTCCACCAGTCCCAGTGTGTCCGTCGCCTCCATAGCCTGCCAGGCGATAGCAAAGTCCCGTGCGCTTTCATGACGGAAGCGGCCGAGGTGCGGCGTCCGGCCCATCAATACCACCTCAAGGGCAGTGAACAGCTCAGGCAGGCCTGCGTTCTGGGGGACCACCGCCACGATACGGGCCAGACCCTCACGGCTTAACTGGCGTATCTCCCGGCCGTCAAGAAACATCCGGCCATCACGCAGAGCGATCAGCCGGGTTATCCCCCTGATTAGAGTCGACTTGCCGCTGCCATTCGGCCCGATCAGGCCGAGCATCTGCCCCGATGCCACTTCCAGAGTGATGTTGCGGAGCACCACACGCTCGCCGTAGCCAAGGGTCATTCCTTCAAGCCTCAACCGGAACTCGCTCATGTTAGAAGACCGCCTTCTTTTTAGTTCTCAGGAGATACAAAAAGAAAGGTGCGCCGAGAAACGCGGTGATGACCCCGACCGGCATCTCCGCCGGCGCCGTCAGCGTCCGTGCCGCCGTATCCGCCAGAATAAGAAAGCTGGCCCCGGCCAAAGCCGACAGCGGCAGGAGAGCACGGTGGTCAGGTCCCCAGACAAGGCGCACCGCGTGAGGGACAATAATACCGACGAAGCCGATGATGCCGCAGAAAGAGACCGCCGCGGCAGTTATCAGGGTGGCTACGCCCAGCAGAATAAGCTTGACGCGCTCGACATTGATGCCCAGTTGCTGGGCCTGTTCTTCGTCCAACTGCATCACGTTGAGCGGCCGGGCGTAGAGCGAAATCATCCCCACACCGGCAATCACGTATGGCGCAACGATGGCCACATGCAACCAGTTACTTACTGAAAACCGGCCCATCAACCAGGCGATTATCCCATGCAGACGATCGCCGGAAATCATAATAAGATACGAAGTAATCGAAGCCAGGAAGGCTCCCAGCGCTACACCGGCCAGAATCAGAGTTGTCACCGGCAGGGTCTTACCGACGCGAGCGATAGCGTAGACCACGGCTACTGCCCCGATACCGCCAGCAAAAGCCATTACCGGAATCAGTCCGAAAGCGGCGTTGCCGGCGGTTACCGGCAACATGAAACCGACAACCGCCCCGAGCGCCGCACCCTGCGACACACCCACAAGATACGGATCGGCCAGCGGGTTACGGAACAGTCCCTGATACGTCGCGCCAGCCACGGCCAGAGCCATGCCCACCAGCCCGGCCAGAAGCACCCGCGGCAGTCTGATGTCGAAAACGATCGTCTGCAGTGTAGCCGGGACCTCTCCAACCTCCGCCAGAGACAGGCGAGACATCCACACTCTGGTCAGGTCTCCCAGCGGTATCCGGGTGCTCCCCAGCGCCGTCGCCAGAAAGATTACCAGCCCCATCAGAGCAGCCAGCCCGGCAACGCCGTATATACAACGCCGCCACGGCAAATATGGTGTGAGGTCAACCGGTTCGACGGCGTTAGCTGGTTTAGCGGGAACTACTTTCAACGTTAAAAATCCCCTTGCCCGGCCGAGCAAGGGGATTTCACGACTTACGCTTGGGGTTGCGGACCTTCCCGAATCAGCCCGCTACAAACAATAAGTCCCGCCCCCTTACTCCGCGGAGGCAGACAACCATGACTGGGGCTGACGTCCTGGCTTTACAGTAGGCGGGACTGTGCCGGAATCACACCGGCTTGCCGTCCAATTAAGCCACCGGTCACCCGGGGGCACCCCATCTGTGCTATTTAATTTTGTTTTAAAGTTACCAGAGGGACCCGGGAAAGTCAATACCTCCGGTTGACCAAACAGCTAATGGCTCAATTGCATTAGATTAGTACAAATGATACCTAATTCTATGAACATGTTTCAGCAACTGCTTGGACTGCACCCCTATGATTGGACAGATATGGTCAGGAGAGTCTGGCGGGGCATCTCATTATTCTCCTCATTACCCAACAGGTTCTCGGACTCCTCCGGTGGCCGGTAACCAGGCGCTGAATGAAGTCTCTTCTGATTGTAGACCTCCTCAAGAAAATAGGGAAGCCTGAGGGATGAATACACAATGCCGACAGAATGTACCGGTATTCAGAACTTACGTGACAAATGCCATATATTCACTAAAGGCCAAGATATCAATCTAATGACTTCGGCCTTAATCCGA
>DAOUCU010000057.1:0-43547 GCA_034431935.1 Dehalococcoidia bacterium
GCCCTGGCCAACATTAAGCGGCATGCCGGGGCCACCCAGGCGGGTATCCGCCTTGCCCGTACCGGGAACCTTATACGGATGACCATAAGCGATAACGGCAAGGGGTTCGATGTGCGCGTGGTCCTCAGTGACTTCAGCAGTATGGGCAAACTTGGATTGGCAGGGATGCAGGAGCGCATTCAACTGCTTGGCGGAAGTATTAGTGTTCAGTCAATGCCCGGCAGAGGGACGACCATTGTCGTCGAGGTGCCGGCCTACCCGGATGGTACTGTAAGGAAAGAGAAACTCGGTCCTCGATAGTAACGCAGTCAGTTCCAGCTTCAATCCAAATGGGGTGCAGTATACATCCGTAGCTATGGTATTAGAGAATGGCCTCCGGCAGGAGGCCATTCTCTCTTTGGGGAATATGGGCTCAGGCTACCCTGAAGGCAAGGTAGGTCTTCTTGACACAGGCGACTTCGGGGGCCAGGGCAAAACTGCCACGGGTGACGAAATCGGCGGTGACGGGTGTGCCAATTTTGATCGTTGACGGGTCCTTGGTATTGACGCCGAGTATCTGGGTGCTGATACGGGGGCCCTCGTCGAGCTGGATGACGCCGGAGCAGTAGGGGTTGTCGCGGTTGTACCCCTCGTTGAGCATATTGGACGGACCGACGCCGATGACGGTGAAGGAGAGGATTTTGCCCTTGCCGGACAGGGGCGTCCACTCGAGCTTATCACCCAGGCAGTTGATGCACAGACCGCGCGGCGGGACCATCAATGTACCGCACTTCTGGCACCTGACTGCCATGAGCTTCTTTTCCGAGCAGAACTTGTCGAAGGAGGCACTGTTGAATGGTAGCTGTTCCATGGTTATCCTCTCCTCTCGAAGATGTGTATGACGACATCTGTGCCATGAGCACCGACATTGTGGGTCATGGCCAGGTCAACGTCCATTTTAACCTGACGCGGCCCGGCCTCTTTCCTCATCTGATGCCAGATTTCGCCGACCATGCCGGCGCCGGAAGCACCGACTGGGTGGCCCTTGCACTTGAGACCGCCCGAGGTGTTGATTGGCTTGATGCCATTGAGGGCCGTCTTGCCTTCCCGGGCGGCGGTGGCGGCTTCCTTGCCTGGCTTGAAGAATCCGAGGTCGGCAATGGCCATGACCTCGGCGATAGTGAAGCAATCATGGACTTCGGCAATCTTGATATCTTGGGCGGTGACGCCGGCCATGTCATAGGCCTGCTGGGCGGCAATCTGGGTACCCGGAATACAGGTAAGGGTGTCGCGGTTGTGCAGGGCACGGCCGCTGGTCTGAGACATGCCTCTGATATAGAGCGGGTGGTCGGTGAAGTTTTTAGCTATCTCTTCGGCGACAAGCAGGACGACGGCGGCGCCATCGGTGATGGGGCAGCAGTCGAAGAGACGAAGGGGATAAGCGACCATCGGATTGGCCGAGTTGTCATGGAGAAACTCCATCTCATCCTTCCAGGTGGGGACAGGCTTGCCTTCCTTGGCCGCTTTCTGCTTGCGCATCTCCATCCACTGGGCAATTGAGTAGTTCATCTGGGCTTTGGGGTTAAGGGCGCCGTTGGCATGGTTCTTGAGAGCCACGTACATCAGGTCTTCCGGGGTCGTGCCGTACTCGTGCATATGGGCGGTAGCCATAGTGGCGTAGAGGCCGGGAAAGGTGTAGCCGGCGTAGCTCTCCCAGGTTGCATCGGCGCCAGTGGCCAGTACCAGGGTGGTGGCTTCAGTGGGCAGAGTGGTCATCTTCTCGGTGCCGCCGGCGAGGACGATATCGTACATGCCGGAGGCGATGCCGAGGATGCCGTTGCGGATGGCGACCGAAGCGCTGGCGCAGGCATTGTCAATCGTCGTTGATGGTTTGGGGACCAGACCGACCCAGTCGGTGCACCACTTGCCGACGCCGGCCTGGGTTTCCCAGTTCCAGGCGCCGCAGCAGCCGACGTAGTTAGCTTCGATGTCTTTCGGGTCAATGCCTTTGTCTACCGACTTCAGCAGTTCTTTGAAGGCATCGACGAACATGTCCCGATTGGACTGGCCGGGCAGGACGCCGAACTTGGACATGCCGAACCCGACGACCGCTACCCCCCTTCCGAGTTTTCGTTTCTTGATTATGTTAGCCATAACAACTCCTTAACTAGTTTGTTGCTTCGACCATACCGGTCGCGCCCGCAGGACGCTGGGGCGCAAAACCATGGAATTATACCATAACCAGCTAATTCGGACTGTACCCATTCCTGCCGTCTGACCGGGCCGCCCAGCCACGCCAGATTTCTCGCTATGCTCGAAATGGTGCGCAGTGTGGGTGATTTCTCGCTACGCTCGAAATAGCAGCCCGTACCACCTCGAACGCAGTGAGAGGTCTGTGGGGTACTGTGTCGCTACGAAAACCGTAGCGAGTTATCACCATGGTAATGATGGTGATCCTGATATATATACCAGTTAGTTTATATCTCTCTGTTCCCTCCATCATCACCATATATGCGCTACACTTTCAGTAGTGAGAGTCGCTACACTTTCTGGAGTGACATAAGTTTGGAAATTGTGGCTTCCGGCAAAGCTGGCTTACGTTTGGCGGAAACCGGCCAAACCGGCCCGGAGGTCACTCCATATTAGATAGCGACACCCACTACATTTTTCGTAGTGACATTTTGCCGGGTCGCTTCGGTTTCTGGAGTAGGGGTCACTACAGTTTTAGTAGCGAGTTCCCCCCAGTTTCGAAAGCGGTCAGGGAAACAGGGACAAACCTATTGTCGCCAGTTCGCTGTCAAGCCGGAGTTCGTGTTGGGGCAATATCACCGGCCACGGCAACCCCGCACAGGCCCTTTGCCTTGTTGACCGCCCGGATAACCGCCCGTTTCATGGCCTCGGCGCTGGCTGCGCCCACGGTTGTCAGGTCGTTACTGATTTCCCCGCAGGAGAGGGCAAACAGGGTATCGCCGTCGAACATCGTGTGACAGGGATTGATAGCTCTGGCCAGGCCGTCATGGGCCATCTGTGCCACCTTGTTGGCCTGCTCTTTGCTGAGACGGGCGTTGGTGACGATGGTGCCGATGGTGGTATGGCCGGGCGCTTGAGATTGCACGGTAACGCCGGTCTTCATCAGTTTATAGATGCTTTGAAAGCCTTTCCCGCTGGCATTCCGGACGCCGGCGATAACCCGGTTCGTATCCGGGTCGATGACGTCACCGAGGGCATTGACGGCGACTATGGCCAAGACGGCGATGCCGCCGGACAGGGTCTCGATTGACACTCCTAGACCGCTCTTGGTCGCCCGTGACGGTCCAAATAACTGTCCGACCAGCGCCCCGGTGCCAGCGCCAACACAGCCCTCTTCCGGCCAAGACGACTTGGCGTTCAGGCATGCTTTGTAGGCCACGGCCGGGCCCGGCCGCACCCTCGGATTTCCGATTGAGAGGTCAAAGAGCACCGCGGCCGGCACTATCGGGACAACGCCGCCGGATGTCTTGTAACCGATACCCCGCTCTTCGAGATAGCGCATCACCCCGCCGGCGGCATCCAGTCCGAAGGCACTGCCGCCGGAAAGCAGGACGGCATGCACCCGTTCTACCAGGTTCATCGGCCGGCACAAATCGGTTTCCCGTGTCCCCGGTGAGGCGCCTCTGACGTCAACCCCAGCAACGGCGCCTTTCTCGCAGAGGATTACCGTACAACCGGTCGCGGCTTTCCGGTCCGTCCAGTGTCCTATCTTTATGTCTTCGAGGCCGGCTCCTAAACGACGCATAGTTACCTCCTGTTTCCTGCTTGAATACCAAGCCGCCCGCCACCATCAGGATAGCGCCAATCGGAACGATACTGCTAAGGAAAAGGAACAGTATCCCAGCCCGGCCTTAGGGTCGCAACCTGGGGCATTTGCAGGGCCGACACGCCGACCATCGAAAGCAGGACGGCGAGAGTGGTCATGGTGTGGGCGAACAGAGCGCCGAGGGCAAACAGACCGATTCCCAGCCATTTGTGCGGCATAGCCATCTCCCATAGTCATTCTGTCCTTGTTCATTATAACACCGGCATGGAGGACTATCGGCTGTCCGTATTCACCGTATCTGTAATTGGTGGTGGCTCAATTATCTTACAAGCCGCCGAAAGCCCGCAACGACAGATACGGTAGATACTACGCTAGAGGTGGCTGTTGGACCAATCGCCAACAATCCTTGCCTCAGAAGGACTCTTTTAGCTCTTTGAAGATTGCCGGCGCCAGGGTCTTCAGGGTGGGAATGACCGGTGAGTTAGAGTAGGTGATGAGGGCGGTTACCGAGATGAGGTTCTGGTCCATAGCCCAGCGGTCGGTGCCTTCGGCCTGTTTCCACTGGGGCCGACCGCGCTCAATCCAGTAGGTGTTCTTCCGTCCGTCGTTTCCGGGCTTGATGCTGAAGTTGAAGACCTGGTCGGCCAGCTTGGTGACAGCGATGCCGGCCATCTGCTCAAGAGGCACATTCGGCAGGTTAATGTTGAGCAATATTCTCTTTGGCAGGTTGCCCTCACTGATGTGGCGTCCGAAGATTGCGGCTAACCGCGCTGCGGTTGCAAACTGAGGGTTGTCAATGCTGACGGATATGGCAATCGACGGCACACCGAGAAAGTGCGCCTGCATGGCAGCGCCGACGGTGCCGGAAATGAAAACGTCATCGCCAAGGTTGCGGCCCTCGTTGATGCCGGAGACTACGAGGTCCGGCTGGCTACCGTGGACTACCTTGAGGCCGAGGATGCAGGCATCGGCCGGCGTGCCTTCAACCGAGTAGGTCTCGATGCCTTCAACATGGGGCCTGACTTTGACGATGCGTACCGGGTGATGGAAACTGACCGAGGCACCCATGCCACTTTGCTCGCGGTCGGGAGCGACTACGGTTGCCTGACCCAATGAAAGCATTTCCCGGGCCAGGACCCAGAGGCCAGGGGCGTGAATGCCGTCGTCATTGGTGACCAGGATTTTCATCGAACTGTTGAGTTTACCATTAAAGATTGATACGGGCAACGCGGTTTACATGGTGTCTGCGGGCTATGTTATAATAGCCGCCAATTCGTATTCCCAAGCAGGTGGTATCGGGAGGTCAGTGAAATTATGGCGTCAGCAAGCAACCGGCTTACGTTCATGGAAGCGGCTTTACCCCGCAAGGGCGTGCTTTATAATGCCGTATTGGTAGTGGGCTTCAGCCTGGTCACGGCGCTTTTCTCTCAGTTCAGCATCTGGATTGGTCCGGTGCCGGTTACCGGCCAGACCTTTGCCGTCCTTCTGGCCGGCGCTATGCTCGGAAGCCGGCTAGGTGCACTCAGCCAGCTAACTTATCTGGCTATCGGTGCTACCGGCGTGCCGTTCTGGTTCGCTCTCGGCGGACCGCCGGGAATCGCCAGGATTGTCGGCCCGACCGGCGGCTATCTAATTGGATTTGTTGCGGCAGCTTTTGTCGTCGGCTGGCTGGCGGAGCGGGGTTGGGACCGGCGCATCTGGACTACCGGCGCGGCTATGGTCATCGGCAATGCTGCCATCTACATCTTTGGCCTTGCCTGGCTTACCCGTTTTGTTGCCGGCGATGCGGTTCTCAAAGTTGGTCTGTATCCATTTGTTGCGGGTGATGTTATAAAGATCGTCCTGGCGGCTATGGCCCTGCCGGCCGGATGGCGTCTCCTGAGGCATTTCAAGAATACTATTTCCTGAAGGTGGAGTTACTTTGGAGATAACCTGGCTCGGTCATTCCTGCTTCCGTCTCAGGGGTAAGGAGAGTTTGGTCATTACCGACCCATGTCCTCCTGAAACGGGTTATGTCATCGGCAAACAGCAGGCCGATGTGGTAACGGTAAGTCATGCTCACCCCGGTCACAGTTACATTGAGGCGGTGACGGTGAGCGGTAAAGTCCTGAACAGGCCTGGTGAATACGAGGTGCGCGACATACTGGCTATTGGCTGGGATACATGGCACGATGAAGTCCAGGGGAAGGAACGCGGACGGAACATCGTTTTCCACATAGAGGTTGACGGTGTCCGAGTCCTGCATATGGGAGACATCGGCCACGTTCCTGCCTGGGAAAAGATGCCGGAGGCGAGCAGTGTTGATGTCCTGCTTCTGCCGGTCGGCGGAGGCCGGGGTGTTCCTGTGGCTACAGCCGCTCAGATTATGAGGCACCTCTCTCCCAGGATTGTTATTCCCATGCACTACCGCACGCCGGCTACGAAGCGGCAGTTGGAGCCGCTCGACAGATTCCTTAAGGAAGTTGGCACCGGAAGCAAGGAAACTCTACCCAGGCTTACGGTACACCGCGCGACTCTTCCGACCAACGGCACGCAGATAATCGTACTTGCCTATCCCCAGAAGTGAGGCGGCCCTTGCTTATGCTGAAGGCCGCAGGACGGATGTGACGTATCGATGAACAGCAGACACCTGTGGGAGCTTCAGCAAATCGACCTTGAGCTCGAGTCCAGCCGCGTCGAGCTCGAACGTATTCGCAGTGAGCTTAAGGAAAGCGACATCCTCATTGCCGCCCGCGCTCGTCTGGCTCAGGACAGGGAACGTCTAGCAACCCTTGAGAAACGGCAGAAAGAGACCGATGCCGAAGTGGAGGACTTGAGGGAGAAGCTGAAGCGTCTTAACGAAAAGCTCTATGACGGCAAGACCAGGAATCCCAAGGAGCTGATGGGGTTTGAACAGGAAGCGAAGTCAGTCGCGGCACTGGTCAGGACGAAGGAGGATGCTTTGCTTGACCTGATGTCCGAACTGGAGAAATATCAGGCAAGGCTGGTTGAGGACATGAAGGGGCTTGAGGAGGTTGAAGCTAGCTGGCGCAAAGACCAGGAGAGTCTCCGCCAGCAGGAGGCAGCAACGATCGTCCGACTGGACGACCTGGAAAAGCGGCGTGCTGCGGTGGCCTCAAGCCTCAGTCCGGATGTGATGGAATTGTACCGCTCGGCAAAGCCGGCCAGGGGGGCGGCGGTGGTTAAGATTGACCGGGGCCGCTGTCAGGGGTGCCGTATTTCGCTTTCGATGGCCGAACTTCAGCGGGCACGTACCGGCGTGGTGGTGCGATGCTCAAATTGCGGCCGGATACTGTATCTGGAGTAGCATGTACCTTGATATCCAGGTTGACGGTGCCTCCCACGGCAACCCCGGCCCTGCCGCCATCGGCGCAGTCATCAAGGACCGTCAGGGGAGGGTGCTGGCCACCATCTCCCGGGCGATTGGTGAGGCCACCAATAACCAGGCGGAATACCGGGCGCTGATTGAGGCGCTTAAGGAGGCGTTAGGGCTGGGCGTAACCTCCGGAACGGTCCGGCTTGACTCAGAGCTGGCGATGCGTCAGTTGTCCGGGCAGTACCGCGTGAAGAGTCCCTCGATCCGTCCTTTGTATGTCGAGGCGGCGTCGCTGCTCGAGAAGGCCAGTCTCAAGCTGGTCCAGGTGGGGCACGAGGGAAACCATGAGGCGCATGCCCTCGCCCAGGCGGCGCTGCGCGGCACCTGCCGTATGAAACAGTGGAAAAACAGGAGGGTCGGTGGTTATGACTGAGACTTTTGACCGCCAGCCGGTGACCGTGGTTACCGACAGTACCAACTGCTTGCCTCCCGAACTGCTGGAACAGTATTCAATTCGGGTTGTGCCCCTTCACCTCCTTATGGACGGCAGGGACTGCCGCGACCACCTTGACGTAAGTACAGGTGAGGTGTACCGGCTACTGGCTGATGGAGGGAAACTGCCGACGACCAGCGCTATCAACCCCGGTGAGTTCGCTCAGGTTTTCTCGGAACTTGTCACCGCATCCCGGGCGGTGCTCTACATAGCGGTATCACGGGCGCTCAGCGCTACTTACGAATGCGCTCAGCGCGCCGCTGACATGGTCAGGAGTGATAACCCCGGTGCCCGGATTGAGGTGGTCGATAGCCGGACATCCTGCGGCGCCATGGGGTTCGTAACGTTGGAAGCGGCACGACGGGCCGCCAGTGGTGGCTCGCTGATAGAAGCAGTCCGGCAGGCAGAAGCTCTTGTATCCCGTGTCAAATACGTGTGCGTCCGTGAGTCACTGAGATACCTGATAAGGATGGGCCGGGCGCCGGCGACGGCCGCCGAAACGCTCGATATGAGACAGATTACCGGCCTTTCTACGGATACAGGGCGCGTCCAGCTTCTCCGCAAGCTAAATCAGGATGAAGACCGCGTGGAAGCGCTTGGGGAGCTGGTAGTGGGGATGGTCGGCGAAGGAAAGTCGGTCCATGCTATCGTGCATTTCTCCAATAACCGTGATGAGGGGGAACGACTCAAGCGTCTCATCGCACGCCGCCTAGAGTGCGCCGAACTGTATATGTCGGAGTATTCGCCGCTTATTACCTGCGCCTCCGGCCCGTTACTGGGCGTGGGTTTCTATTCCTGAGGTCGGAACGGAGTTTGTGATGAAGAGATGGATTGTCATCGGTTTTTCGAACTGCAAAGACCCCCAGCGTGAGGCCGAGTTCGTCCGGTGGTACACGCAGGTGCGGCAACCCGACCTTATGAAGGCCGGGTTGGTCAAGACGGCGCGGCTCTATAAGAACGCGCGCGGTTCCGGGGAACAGCCGGCGTTTCTTGCTGTTTACGAATTAGAGGCCGAGGAGCTGTCTCCAGCCATTTCTTACCTGAGGCGGGAGACGGTAAGACTCGACCGGAGGGGGAGGGGGAGTGAGCTTCTTGACCTCGGCGAGGGTGGCGTTTACGAAGAAATCAGCTCTATTACCAGTTCCGTCTAGAGCATGGAGTGGCCGCCGTTGACGCTAAGCGTTTGTCCGGTGATGTAACCTGCCCCGCTCGATGCCAGGAAAACAACAGCGTGGGCGACATCTTCCGGTGTGCCAAAGCGCTTGATGACATGTTCCCTCAGATATGACCGTTGGGCCTCCGGCGATTGCACGAACTTCAGGATGCGACGGCCGTAGATTCCGGTCTCGGGGTTGAACATGCTCCCTTTGCCAGCATCTTCCTCAATGTGCGACGGAAAGACCGTGTGGGGACAGACGGTATTGACGGTAATTCCAAATTCTCCGACTTCCCGGGCGACCGACTTGGTCAGGGCGATAACCGCCCCTTTGCAGGCGGAATATACCGGGCGTTTGTGGTCGCCGATGCGGCCGGCTTCGGAGCCGATGTTGACGATACGGCCGTATTTCCGGCTTATCATGTGGGGTAATACCGCCTGGATGCAATAAATCATCCCAGTTAGGTTAAGGTCCAGCTGATGGTTTATTGATTCCCTGCTCTGGACCATCAAAGGGCCGTCTACTGGCCGGCCTACGTTGTTCACCAGGACATCAATCTGCCCGAAGCGGGAGATGCAGGCGTCCGCCATGGTTTTCACTTCTTCGAAGCGTGTCACGTCGCACTTCAGGAAAAGCCCATTGCCACCTGCCTGCGTCACCAAAGCCGCGGTCTTCTCCCCCTGGGCTTCATCAATATCAGCGATGGTGACGCCGGCGCCTTCCCTGGCGAAGGCAAGGGCGATACCGCGGCCGATGTTGGAAGCTCCGCCGGTCACAATGACCGCTTTGCCAGCCAGTCCGGTCTCCATATGGCGCTCCTTGCGGTGCTGGTACGAGATTTGTCTCCGGCTCGTGGCAGCATAGAGAGCCGGTGTGTCGTGCTCGCAAAGCTAGCATACGGCCGGAGATAGTGTCAAGAGACTGGGGGCGGGCCGGTTTGTTTGACCTTTGCCTGACGTTAGTGTAGATTGCGATTGGGCCAAGCGGATGGGGTGACCGCCGCGGGCCGGCGCTTTCCTCGGAAGGTACCGGTCCGGGGAGGAAAGTCCGAGCTCCACCGGGTAGGGCGCTGGGTAACACCCAGGAGGGGCGACCCTACGGAGAGTGCAACAGAAACATACCGCCCGTAAGGGTAAGGGTGAAATGGTGAGGTAAGAGCTCACCGGCGGCCGGGCGACCGGCCGGCCGGGCAAACCCCGCCCGGAGCAAGACCCAATAGGGGGTGCGAGGACACCCGGCCTCATTCCCCGGGTTGGTCGCTTGAGCCTGACGGTAACGTCAGGCCTAGATGGATGGTCACCGCCCGTGAGGGTACAGAACTCGGCTTATACATCCACTTGGCCCGTTCGTTTCCAGAACCCTGCGGAAAATTCTTAGCTTTGTAATCCTGCCGGATGAGGTCGCAAGTCTGGAGAACATTGTCCACAAGGCATAAACAAGGCAGAACACGCGGTTTCAGCGCCTCTGACCGGGCTTGATTCCCTGTCGCTGCCAGCCTAAACTTCCCGCCCGTCGTCCGCTGCGGGTCCCCAGAAACCCGCAGGACTGTTCAGGATGGAGGTGGCGATGAACTCTCTTGATCCACGCTTGCGTGATTTCATTCTTTTCTGTGTTGAGAGACGCGGCAACAAATGGCCGGCGCTTTACGACGAAATGGCCAGGGTGGCCGGACAACGTCTCTACAAGGGACTGGGCTACTCCGAACTTAGACAGATGGGGCTTTCACTCAGTCTCGAAAGCGTGGATAAGACTATCGAGATGGTGAAGCAGGCGACAGCTCCACAATCACCCCCTGCGTCACCCGGGTCGTAGAAGCTCCTCGAGGAGCGTCCGCCATTTCCGGCGTACCCTGTGCTCAAGCGTCGCACCGGCCCTTGCCATCGGGTACCACTCCGCTTTCTGCCCGTAGGGACGGCAGGCATCGATAATGGCGCGGGAAGCGCGAAGCAGCCCCTGTCTCTTCTTGGTTGAAAGCGGGATGGCAGGGTCGGCCGAAGTGCTCGGGCAGTCCTTCAGGACAGTGATTGACCTGTCCGGGCTGGTGCGTGTTGCCACGGCCCACATCACCTGTTTCAAATCCGAGGGGTCGATGTCTTCATCGACCATGACGATGTAGCGGGCAGACCCGCGCGAGGCGTCCGAAGCTATACGCGCCGCCTCCATGGAATGACCGAAGTACCTCTGCTCGATCGATATTACGGTAAACAGCAGGCTACCCAGTTCTTCAGGTGCCCAGACGCCTTTAACACCGGGGATTCCGGCCCTGTCCAGGGCGGTCCAGACGCCGGCGGCCCTTCCCATTGAGAAAAGAAGGCTGTTGGTATTCGGCGGCAGCCCGGGGCTGGAGCAGGTCAGGATGGGGTGGTCGCGGTAGTAAACGGCCCTGGCCCGGACGACCGGTTCAGGGATTGTCTCTAGGCCCCGGTTAGCATAGTAGCCGTGCCACTCGCCGAACGGGCCTTCGTCGGTAAGCTCACCGGGTAGGCATTCGCCTTCGACCACGATTTCGGCAGTGGCTGGCAGGGGTAAGCCGGTGTATGCGCCTTTGATGACCGTGACCGGCCTGCCAAGGATGCCGCCGGTGAAATCGTACTCGGAGATACCTTCCGGGACCCGGATGCCGGCGGCAAAATGCAGTCCCGGCTCCATGCCGATGGCAATGGCTACCGGCATGGGCGTTCGGCGTGCCTGATACTTTTGATAGATAATCCGACCGTGCTGGTTCTCCAGCATGTGCAGAGCGAGGCGCCGCCGGTCAACCAGCATGCAACGATAGGTGCCGAGGTTGATCCAGTCCGACTCGGGATCTCTGGTGATGACTGCGTGGTCGGTGGCAAGATAGCGGCCGCCGTCAAGTTCGTGGACCCGTGGCGAGGGGAAGATGGAGAGGTCAATCTTGGAGCCGGTCATAACGTTGTCCAGTATCGGCCCTGACCTGACAGAGACCGGCGGTGTTAACTTGATACCCTGAGCCCTGTCTTTCCAGGCACGGACGAGTTCCAGGCGAGTTGATGATGTTCTGAGGGGCAGGCAGAGCGCCCGGGCGACCCGTCGCGGCGAGGAGAGCATGCCGAAAAGGGAGCGATGGTCAGGGTAGCCAGGGATATCCTCGAAAAGCAGGGCGGGCGCCGACTGACGGGCCTCATGATAAACGATGTCGGTTATGGCAGCCATCTCAAGTTCGGGAGAGGCGCCGCGGATACGCTTGAGTTCGCCGTCACGGGCGACCATTGTCAGCCACTGGCGCAGGTCATGGAAATCCATGTGAGGTGAGTCTATGCTCTTGCCAGCACCACGTCAAGGACGGCCGGCTGGCCCTCGCGGACATGCCTCAAGCCATCCTTAATGGCTGTGGGCAGGCGGGCCGGATCTTCCACCTTTTCTGCCCAGGCACCGCTGGCACGGGCGAGCATAGCATAGTCCGGGCATGGCAGGAATGAGGTCGCGAGGCGCTTCGGCAGTTTGGACGAGTAGCTGTTCGGTCCGTAGGTGTTGTCCATGATGCGGTCCATCGTCAGGTACCCGCCGTTGTTGAAAATGATGTTGAGGAAAGGCGCGTCATAGTTGGCTGCCGTCCATAGAGCGGCTGTGGGATGGCCGTACAGGAAAGAGCCGTCACCGGTCAGGCAGACGACGGTACGGTCTTTCGTAGCCAGCTTGACTCCGATGGCGCAGCCCAGTCCCCAGCCGAGACTCGAACCATCGGCGCGGTACTCGGTGCCCGGCCGGGTGCGGGCAATGTGGCGGCTGGTATCGCTCCAGTAGCTGATGGCTTCGTGGACCATTACGACATCTTCGCCAATCTCCTGACCGAGGCAATAAGACAGCCACTCTGAAGCGATAGGCCGCTGTGAGGCTCTGGCCAGCGCCGATTTCCGCCACTTCTCGCGCCGCAGACCGTCTTCTTCTTTGAACCGGCTCAGGCGCTCCTGCGCGGACCGTAGCGATTCCCTGTCCATCATTTTCTGGACGGCATCGAGCAGGGCTGGAATCGCTTTGCTTGAATCAGCCTGGATACGAATGTCGGCAGGGAAGCTGTAAGTCGGCATGTCGGCTTTGATGGGGTCGATGTCGATGCAGACTATTTTTGCCCGCGGGGACGGCCTGGCTTGGACCGGTGCATAGGGTACGGTAGTGTCGACCGTGAGGATGACATCGGCGTCTTTGAGGTAGGGGTTTGCCGGGCTTTCCGACCATAGCGGATGGGTATTGGGAAAGTTCATGCGGATGCCCGGGGCAATGACCCTGGCAGCGACCGTTTCCGCCAGTTTGACGAAGGGGGCTATGGCCTCGGGGTGCCGGCCTACCTGGCCGGTGATGAACAGAGGGCTGCGGGCGGTGGCCAGAAGGCGAGCGGCTTCTCTCAGTGCTGATGGGTCGGCCTGGGGGCTTATGGCCGGACCGTACTTGTCCTGCGGCAGAGGGCGGACGGCCGTCATTTTCTGCATCAGCAGTTCACGAGCGAAGGTAAGGTACACCGGACCGCATGGCTCGGTGCCCGCCACCTGGAAGGCGCGCTGGACAACGTGCTGGATGTTCTCGTTACAGCGCAGGTCGTAGTCCCACTTGACGTACTGACGGACCGGTGCTGCCTGGTCGAACTGCTCGGTGCGGAAGTCGACCAGGATACTGCGGCCTCCCGGCAGTTCGCCTTCGAATGTCCACGGCGGCCGTCCGGCGCAGAGGACGATGCCGGCGTTACCGCGCTGGGCGTTGTGGAGGGCCCCGCCTACCTGGAGAGTGCCGAGGTCGAGGTGGACCAGCACCACCTGAGGCTTGCCGGAAGCCATGAAGTATCCATGGGCAGTGGTCATGGCCAGCGATTCGTGCTGACACATCACCAGTTCCGGCGCCGTTCTGCCGAGATGTTTGAATCTGGCCGCGGCTTCCAGGATTGGCAGTATATCGCTTCCGGGATTGATAAAGATGTATTTGACGCCGCTGGCGTTTAGTAGTTCCAGGAATGCCTCGGCGCCGGTTTCGACCGCGATGCCATCCTGGGCGTTGCTATCAGGAGTGGTCATGGCTATCCTCTGCCTTTTTCTTCGCTTCAGACAGGAGCACCGCCGGCAGGTAACCGATGTCTGCGCCGATGATTCTTGAACCAGAGAAATACTAGCACCGGAATACCAATTGCGGCCCCGATAGCTGCGGTTTCCCAGTTGGGAATACCAATGAGGAATCCAGCACCGGCAAGGATGAAGCGGGACCATTGCGGCATGTTGCCTATGCCCCAGATATAGCCTTCCATCGAGCCAGCAATTAGCGTTACTCCGATCAGGCAGAAAAAGAACAGGTATGCAGTCTCCCAGTAACTTCCACCCTGCAGTATCAGGGCCGGGTTATAAACGAAGAAGAAGGGTATGAAATACACCACTATTCCCAGCCGCATTGCGGTGAGAGAGGTCTTCATCGGGGGTGCACCGGCGATGGCGGCACCAAGGAAGGCCGCGGCGGCAACCGGAGGAGAGATCAGCGCAAGGATGGATAGGTACACGATAAAGAGGTGTACCGCAATCTGATTGAGATTTCCCGCCTTAATTACTGCCGGTGCCATGGTAATGGCAAGGAAGATATAGGCCGGAGACCCGAGGCCGGCCATGCCCATGATATAGCAGGCGACGGCACCAAGCAGGAGTAAAAGGAAGGTGTTCTGGCCGCCGATGTCGATGATGGCATTGGTCACAGCGATGATTGAGCCGGTGGAGGTCAGGCCGGAAATGATGATGCCGAGCGGCAGAATCATGACCATTGCCTGGCTGATGAGTTTGCCGATGGTAGCAATCATGGATATCAGTCTTGACGGTGTGAGCATTGTCCGTCGGCTGGTGAATGACAGAAGAATCATCAGACCGACGGAATAGAACGGGGCGCGCATTTCCCAGTTCATGTACATCAGACCCCAGGTAAGGAAAGCCAGAACCAGAAGGAAAAACCAGCCTTCTTTAAGGGTCTGCTTTGCTGACGGTATTTCCTGCGGGTTCATGCCCTTCAGCCCGGCTTTAACAGCGTAGGCATCGGTCCCCATCAGGAGGCCGTAGAAGTATAGGACCGAAGGGATGATAGCTGAAATCGCTACCACAGCATAAGGGATAGATAGGAAAGCCGCCATGATAAAAGCCACGGCGCCCATGACCGGCGGCATGATGATGCCGCCGGTGGAAGAGCAGGCTTCGATAGCGCCGGCATAATGCGGCGGGTAGCCGATGCGTTTCATCGTAGGCACGGTGAAACTGCCGGTAGATACCACGTTGGCGGCGGCACTGCCGCTGAGGGTGCCGAAAAAGGCGCTGGCCACCACCGCAATCTTTGCCGGGCCGCCGCGGTATCGGCCCAGCAGGGCAACCGCCAGATTCAGGAAGAACTCGCCGGCCCCGGAAGCTACCAGGACTGCGGCGAAAAGCAGGAAGCCGAGGAGAAGATTGCCCATTATGTGGCCCGGAAGGCCGAGGATGCCCGAGGGGCTGTAAATGTACATGGAGATAGCCCATGGGATGGTGTAGCTCTTGCCCCAGAACATGCCGGGCATATAATCGGCAATCATGGGGTAAATGCCGAAGACAAGACACACCCCCAGAAAGACCCAGCCGGCGATGCGCCGGCCCATCTCCAGGATCAATACAACGTATAACGCTGCGGTGATAAACTGAATCGGGGTTTTGGGTGGGACCCAGCCGACCCGGTCAATCGACCATGAATTGATGAAGTAAAAGACGGGGATAGCGAAGGCCATGAAGGCCAGCAACATATCGTACCAGGGGATGCGGTTGCGGTCGGCCTGTCGTGCTTTCAGCAGGAGGAAACCGGAGGCACCGAACATGGCGAATATCAGGTAGAAGTAGGCGATATCCACCATGTGGTAATCGAAGACGGGTAGGTCCAGGATGTGGATGGTGGCGGCGCCAAGGCCAATAAGCGTGACTATCAGGAAGATGATTTTTAACGGCTTTGGGAATCTCGGGTACCTAGTAGTCTCGATATCCTCGATTTTCAGGCGTGTCTGTGGCAAAGAGCCCTCCTGATGATGCGTGGGAGTTATCTGGGGGGACACGAAAGCCGTGTCCCCCCAGGCGCCCGATTACTTTATTTTGGCGAGTTCTGCCTTGATGTCGTTGTTATTCAGCGGGACGAAAGGCGGCAGTTTGTAAACTTCGTCAACGTACTTCTTCCATAGCGCCAACCAGGCGGTATTCTTGGGGTCGACGTCAATCTTCTTGCTGTCGGCGTCGGCGATAGCAGCTTTGTAGGCTTCGATGTACCGCTTGAGACGCCACTCGTTGAACTTCTGCCGGTCGTCGTCGGCCGGGCTCCACTTGCCGATTTCCTTCATGTACCTGATGGAGCCGGGGTGGGTCGGCATCATGGCAAGGTCAAGGTATTGCCGGAAAAAGTCCAGTGTGATGTACGGGGTCTCACTGGTCTTGTTCTTGAATTTGTCGTAGTTTTCGCTCTGCCATTTGAGCAGGTTATAGGCAAAGTCGGCGTCGAGCTTGTCGGTACCCCATGATCCGCCGGGAAGCTGGACGGTGTTAATACCAATTGCCCCTTTAACGCCGGAGAGCACTTTGCCGAACGGCGCGGCCCATTCAGTACGGAATGCCTTAACGCCAACCGGGTCCTCCGCCTCTGTCGGCAGGTTCAGGAATACGGCGCCGCGGGTTGAGGCTTCGGCCTCAAAGGCGGTCGAGGCCGCCGGCGCGACAACTGAGAGGTCAGCCTTACCTTCTTTGACGGCGTTGACGGAGGAAGCATAGGCGCTGAACGGGATTATTTTGAAGTCGCTTTCCTTTAGCCCGACCAATTTGATGATAGCCCTTACCCAGTGCGGGTTATTGGTGAACTGGGCCAGCCGCAGTCCGGGCTTGATGTCTTTGTAAGTCTTAATGCCGGTGTCAGCGGCAACGAAGAAGGTGAACCATGTTGGCTGGCGGAGGCCGACGCGCCTGATCTCAAACGGGCCGCCGTCTCTGGTCTGAAATTCGGGTCGCCAGTTGATGGCGGCGATGATATCGGCCATCGATGTTTCATTCTGGTCCATCATGTCGATTTCGCCCCTGGCCAGCCAGGTGGCCTGGAGCTGGGTATTATCTTCCGGTACCAAACGGGCCTTAACGCCGGTTGCCTTTTCGAGCTCGCCCGTCCAGGCGGCTATTGCTGCATAAGCGGCAGAGGTCACGGCGGGAGTGCCGATGCTGAAGCCTTTGGGCCAGGTATAGGGCTTTAGTGTGGGGGATGCGGTTGTGGTCGGGGCTGGGGCTGGAGATGGAGCCGGTGCTGGTGATGCCGCCGGTTTGGTGGCTGGTGCCGGGGCCGGTTGGCCGGGAGCACAGGCGGCAACAAGGGTGATAATAAGTAGCGCCACCGCCAGTGCCATGGAGAACACGAGCCTTGAGTTTCTTGCGAGCATTCCTTTCTCCTCCTCTAATAATCTTAGTGTTTACTTTGCGGCACGTTGCGTGGTGTATATGTTTGCGATTAGTTCATGGCACATCCCTCTCGTGGTAAAAGTTCAGACACTTTTTCAGATTATCAGCGGCCTGATTGAAGTATTTCCGCTGGGTTTCGTTCAGGGTCTCCTCGATCGGGCCGTCCTTGAGAAAGGTGTTCGGCGGATAGATGGTCTTGGTGAAATAAGGTGCATAAAGCTCTGACCTCATCATGCTCAGCGGGTTCTTGTAGAACTGGCTGCGGTAGGAGCGGGCACCTTCAATGTTGAGGCTGGCACGGACGACGATTTCATTCGAGTCCTCGGCGCGGGCCAGTTCCCTGCCGGTGTAGTCGAAGACCGCCGAGCGGCTCTGATTGCGGCAGCGGGGGAAGGTAGCACCCAGCTCCGGTCCCCAGTCGGAGACGACGAAGTAGACGGCGTTGTCGTAGGCGCGGGCGCGTTTGAGCGCCTCGATAACCCCGGGCGGATGCCAGCCGGCCGCTGAAGAGCTCAGGCCCGATGTCAGGTGCATGACCACCTCGGCGCCCTTCATCGAGTAAATCCGCGGTATCTCCGGCGCGTTGAGGTCGTTGCAGACCATCACCGCAAGACGGCCGATAGCGGTATCCACCACGGGGAAAGGGTCGAACCTGCCGGTTATCGGGTTCTTGTAGCGGTCCATAATGTCGTGGGGACTGCAGGAAATCTCGACCGGCTGGTTGGTGAGTATCTTGCGGTACTTGAGGATAACTTTGCCTTCGGGATTAATGATGAAACCGGTGTTGAAATGGAAGTCCGGCCACTCCGGGTCGGCTTCGAAGTTGACTGCGGCAATGTAAACTCCGTACTGTTTTGCCTTTCCGGCGAGGACATCGGTTTCCGGTCCCGGTATGCGGATGGCCAGGTGCTCAAGTACATCGCGGTTGCCGAAACGCCGTTCGCCGGGGTTGGCCGCCATGTAAGGGCCGGTGATGGCGAACTCGCCGAAGGTGATAAGCTTGACCGGGCCGGCGATAGCGAAGCCGTCGCGCCCGGCCAGATTGCCGGCACAGCAGTAGTCGATTAGACCGCAAAAGCGGTCAAGATTCCTCTGGATATTCTCCCGGAACTTTTCCATGCCACCGGCGCGGACGGCTATTCTCTCCGCCTGAATAACGGCTACGAAATAAGGTTCGATGACCGGCATTTTTGCCTCCACGGTCGATTTCATCCGTCGAAATCGACTGTTTTGGGCCTTCCTGTAATCCAGCGGTTGCGGGGTATTGGAGCTAAGGCATACAGGTCGCTGTGAGTGGGTGCAACGGGAACAGGTGGATTGTTAAGAATATATGGGTTTGCTCCGGTGGTGTCAAGTTTAGGCGCTGTGGCCTGTGGTATACTCGCCGGATGTTGCCGCTGGCGAAAGCCAGTTCGGTAACGGGAGTTGGTGCAGTGAATTCAGAAACGAGAGCTCTGGCCTTTACTGCGACCTGTCATGGTTTGGTCCATGTCCTGGAGCTTGCCTATGGTGCCCTGCTGGTCGGTATCGCCAGCGAGTTCGGGGCCAGCTTTTTTATTATGGGAGTGCTGGCCAATGTCTTCGGCCTGGCCTTCGGTTTCACGGCATTGCCCTCGGGGTTTCTCGCCGACCGCATCGGGGAGAAACGTCTCCTGGTTGTCTGCTGTCTCATGAGCGGCGTCGCCGCGGCTGGCGTAGGGTTGGCAAACAGCATCTATACGCTGGGAGCAGCCCTGCTGGTTCTGGGTCTGGCGCTTGGTCTTTACCACCCGGCCGGTGCCGCCTTCATAGCCAAGACGGGCCACCGTACCGGCATGGCCTTCGGCTATCTGGGGGTGGGTGGAAATCTCGGGCTTGCTCTGGCGCCGGTGATAGTGGGTAGCATTGCCGCGCTCTCCAACTGGCGGGCGGCCTATACACTTCTGTCTATCCCTATGGTACTGCTAGCGGCGGCGTTTGCCTTTGGACTGCGCGGTGTCCGGCCGGTGGAGCGGGAAGGTTATCCGCGTGGTGTTGTCGGGACGACCCGACGCCGGGCGACGGTCGCTTCTTTGTCTCTGATTCTCGCCGCACAGTTGCTGAACGGCTTCATTTATCGCGGCGTGGTCACGTTTCTGCCGCTCTATCTCGGCCAGAGTGTTGCTCGGGTTTCGAGTGAAAGCGGGTTGATGTTCCTGGCCGGCTCGGTGACCACGGTGGTACTGCTTTTCGGGGTGGGCGGTCAGTTCTTCGGGGGGTATCTCTCGGAGCGCGTCAGGCCCGAGATGCTGGCGCTGGCCGTTTGCCTGGGGTCGTTTCCGCTCCTGATTGCCGTTGGTGCCAGTCAGGGGCTGTTGCTGGTGGTTATCACCTGCGCCTTTGCCGTGTTTCACTTCATGGGCCAGCCGATATTCAACCTGCTGGTTTCGGACTACAGTCCGGTGACTTGGCGGGGACGGGTATTCGGGTTTTCTTTCTTCTGCAACTTCGGTCTCGGCTCGTTTTCAGCCGGGATACTCGGATATGTCGCCGACCGGGCGGGGCTAAACTGGGTCTTTGCCGCGGCTTCCGGGTTTGCCCTGCTAGCTCTGGCGGCGGTGCTGGTCTTGCTTTTCCGGTACGGTGGTATGGGGAAGCGGAGTGCCTCTAACGGGTATTGACATGATTTCCGTTAGTGGAGTATACTAGTACAACCTGCCTCCGCGGCAGGCTTTTTTACCTTAACAAGTGAATAAGGTCTTGTGTTCAGCGGGACATAGACTAAAGTAGCAAGGGCGCAGGGTGGATGCCTTGGCATCAGCAGCCGATGACGGGCGTGGCAAGACTGCGATAAGCTCCGGGGTGCTGTCTAGCAAGCAATCCGGAGATGCCCTAATGGGACAACCCGCCTGGGTAAAACTCAGGCACCCGCGCAAGCGGGAGGGAACCGGGGGAACTGAAACATCTTAGTACCCCGAGGAAAAGACATCACCGAGATTCCCTGAGTAGTGGCGAGCGAAAAGGGAACAGCCCAAACCCGGGCGACTCAGTGGACTTGGGTCCTATGTCGTCCGGGGGTCGTAAGGCGCAAGGACAGGTCCCAAGGCCTGTAACGAAGTGACAAACCGCTTTCGTAACCGAAGGTCCCTGGAAAGGGCCACCGTAGCGGGTGAAAGTCCTGTAGGTGAAACGGAGGCGGCTTCGCTTGCGTTCTTAAGTACCACGGGGCACGAGGAACCCTGTGGG
The DNA here is from genome assembly GCA_034431935.1 of Dehalococcoidia bacterium. Classification (GTDB taxonomy): domain Bacteria; phylum Chloroflexota; class Dehalococcoidia; order GIF9; family JBFMDU01; genus JBFMDU01. The sequence continues at coordinate 20,372 of DAOUCU010000057.1, forward strand.
AATCCGGGGTGACCACACTCCAAGGCTAAATACTGCTGATGACCGATAGTGAACCAGTACCGTGAGGGAAAGGTGAAAAGCACCCCGAGAGGGGAGTGAAATAGAATCTGAAACCCTGTGCCTACAAGCAGTCAGAGCTCGATTCAGTCGAGTGATGGCGTGCCTATCGAAGAATGAACCGACGAGTTGCTTCTGTGTGGCTTGGTTAAGTGGCTGGAGCCACGGAGCCGAAGCGAAAGCGAGTCCGAACAGGGCGATTCTGTCGCACGGAGCAGACGCGAAACCGGGTGAGCTAACCATGGCCAGGATGAAACCCAACTAAACTTGGGTGGAGGTCCGAACTAGTGAGCGTGGCAAAGCTCTGAGATGAGCTGTGGTTAGGGGTGATATGCCAAACGAACTCGGAGATAGCTCGTACTCCCCGAAATGTATCTAGGTACAGCCTCGGGGGATGACTTGCGGAGGTAGGGCTCTGGATGGGCTAGGGGCCATAAGGTTACCAAACCCAACTAAACCACAAATGCCGCAAGTTGCACCCCGGGAGTGGGTCAGTGGGGGAAAGCTTCACTGGCGAGAGGGGAACAGCCCAGAGCACCAGCTAAGGTCCCAAAGTGCAGTCTAAGTGGGAAAGGAAGTGGTGTCGCTCAGACAGCCAGGAGGTTGGCTTAGAAGCAGCCATCCTTTAAAGAGTGCGTAACAGCTCACTGGTCGAGTGGCGCCGCGCCGATAATACAACGGGGCTTAAGTCTGTCACCGAAGCTGTGCTTTGCGTAGGCAAAGGTAGGGGAGCGTTGCCGCGACGGTGAAGGTCCGGCGTGAGCCGGGCTGGAGTTTCGGCAAGTGAGAATGTCGGTATGAGTAGCGCAAAGGCGTGTGAGAAACACGTCCACCGTAAGCCTAAGGTTTCCTACGCAAGGTTAATCCGCGTAGGGTTAGTCGGCCCTAAGCTGCACCCCAAGGGGTAAAGCGATGGACAGCAGGTCAACATTCCTGCACCGCTGGGCGCTTGTTACGGCAAAGGGGGGACACAGGAAGGTAGGTTGAGCGTACCCAATGGACATGGTGCGTCCCCGATTTGAGGCGTGCTGGGGTAGGCAAATCCGCTCCGGCGTTAAGCTGAGGAGAGGGGGAAATTGAGGGGCAACCTGAGATGATTCAGCTGAGCCTACACTGTCAAGAAAATCCTCGTTGCTAAAGTGCCCGGCGTCCGTACCGCAATCCGCCACTGGTAGGCGGGGATAAATGTCCCAAGGTGATCGAGACAACCCTCGTTAAGGAACTCGGCAATCTGACCCCGTAACTTCGGGAGAAGGGGGCCCACCCGCAAGGGTGGGGGCACAAAATTGGCCCATGTGGCTGTTTAACAAAAACACAGGTCTCTGCTAAGGCGAAAGCCGAAGTATAGGGGCCGACACCTGCCCAGCGCCGGAAGGTTAAAGGGAGAGGTCAGCCGCAAGGTGAAGCCTTGATCTGAAGCCCCGGTAAGCGGCGGCCGTAACTATAACGGTCCTAAGGTAGCGAAGTCCCTTGTCGGGTAAGTTCCGACCCGCACGAAAGGTGTAACAACATGGGCGCTGTCTCAACGAGGGGCTCGGTGAAATTGAAATGGGGGTGAAGATGCCCTCTTCCCGCCACTGGACAAAAAGACCCCGTGGAGCTTTACTGTATCCTGGCACTGAATTCGGACTGGGCATGTGTAGGATAGGTGGGAGGCTGAGAAGCCGGGGCGCTAGTCCCGGCAGAGCCGACGGTGAAATACCACTCTTGTCTGGTTCTAGTTCTAACCGGACCCAGGTCTGGGACAATGCCAGGTGGGCAGTTTGACTGGGGCGGTCGCCTCCCAAAAGGTAACGGAGGCGCCCAAAGGTTCCCTCAGCACGAATGGAAACCGTGCGTTGAGTGTATTGGCATAAGGGAGCTTGACTGTGAGACCTACAAGTCGAGCAGGGACGAAAGTCGGGCAAAGTGATCCTACGGCACTGTGTGGAAGGGCCGTGGCTTAGCGGACAAAAGCTACCCCGGGGATAACAGGCTGATCTTCCCCAAGAGTTCACATCGACGGGAAGGTTTGGCACCTCGATGTCGGCTCGTCGCATCCTGGGGCTGAAGCAGGTCCCAAGGGTCCGGCTGTTCGCCGGTTAAAGCGGCACGCGAGCTGGGTTCAGACCGTCGTGAGACAGGTCGGTCTCTATCCGTGGTGGGCGCAAGAGATTTGAGGAGGCCCCTCCTTAGTACGAGAGGACCAGGAGGGACAGACCTCTGGTGTACCAGTTGTCGCGCCAGCGGCAGTGCTGGGTAGCTATGTCTGGCCGGGATAAGTGCTGAAAGCATCTAAGTACGAAGCCTTCTCCAAGATGAGATCTCTCACGAGGCCGCAAGGCCGAGGTAAGACCGCAGGTAGACTACCTGCTTGATAGGCGGCAAGTGTAAGGGCAGTAATGTCTTGAGCTAAGCCGTACTAATGGTCGAGGCTTTAATCTATGAACTCGCTGAACACAAGACTTATTCATACATCGCGGGGTGGAGCAGCGGTAGCTCGTCGGGCTCATAACCCGAAGGTCGTTGGTTCAAATCCAACCCCCGCTACCAGGAAACAAAGCCAAAATGGCCTCTTCCCAGTAGAATGGGAGGAGGCCATTTTTGTTTGGCTGGTGTAATCCAAATTGCAAGGGTCGTTATTTCTTGGGTCGGTAATCAGTAGATTATTGCCCGTTTTACGCTGCGATACCGCAACCGATGTGAAGGTTTACAGGAGGCAGTCGTGCTTATCCCTCTCTCATGAAGGAAGGAAACGCTTTATGAAAAACCTCACATTGCCGGCATAGTTCCATTTTCTTCTCCCAGCGTTGTTGTCTCAAACCTTGGCAATAGGTCCCGCTGAAAAACCAGCAATTTCGCCCTGCCTTATGCTCCCAGACGATGCATTTATCTCTCCATTTGGGGGGACAATTCACTGTCTCCCAACAGGGCTTGGAGTTTTCATCCGGTCTCTTCTCCAGAGATAAAAGCATCAGCAGTTGCCGCTCGGCACTGGCCGGAATCCTCCTCCACCCTTGTTCAAAACTCTGTATGGCTTTGGGTGAAACACACAACAGGTCTGCCAGTTCGGTTTGGGTCTTACCAAGATGGTGACGTATTTGTGCGAATTTCTTACTGTTCATTCCGGTAATCCCACCCATTTCAGCAGGATAACCATCGAGCGGGGTTGAATAACGGTTTTCTTGTCTGGTAAAATATACCACAGTGTGGTACATTTATCAATAAGTGTCGATGTACATCGAACACCATACTTTTACAGGAGATTCAGGTGGCAGCAGTTTCAAATCCTGCCAGGCGCTTTTTTTTAAGGTCAGCGGGGGCGGCCGTGGCGCTGGCAGCGACAACCCCCTTGTGGCTCGATTTAACTGGAAAACTTGTGCCGGGCAATGAAGCCAGCGCCTCCGCGGCTACGACTTCTGGCGAAAAGTGGATTCCAACAACCTGTTGGATCGGCAAGCAGGACTGTGGCATGCTGGCACGCATTGTGGATGGGAGGGTGGTGAAGCTCGAAGGGCACCCTGACCATCCCCGTAACCGGGGCACTCTATGTGTCAAGGGGCAGGCACAGATTATGTCCCTATATGATCCTTATCGGGTCAAGGCTCCCTTACTGCGAACAAACGAGAAAGGAGTACCCGGGCAATGGAGGGAAATCTCCTGGGACGAAGCCCTGACACTGGTGGCGGGGAAGCTCAATGAGGTACGCGCCAAAGACCCAAAGCTTATCCTCTGGCAGAAGGGCCGGAGCAAGCAGGAAGCAATCTACGATGGAGCGTTTGTAAATACCATCGGGGCGACCAAGGTAGGGCATGGTGCCTACTGTTCCGACGCCGGCTACCGCGCCGCGGAATATACTATCGGCCCCTCGGGCAATGCTCACCCCGACTTTCGCTATACCCGCTACCTTCTGTCTTGGGGCTGGAATGCCACGAACGCCGGCGGCAACAAGCTCTGCTGGATTACCTGGAACCGGCAGTTCCTGGAGGCCCGCGAGCGGGGTATGAAAGTGGTAGCTATCGACCCCTACCTCAGGGGGGCCGGTCCTCACGCCGATATGTGGCTGCCCATCAAGCCTGGTACTGACCTGGCTCTGGCCCTGGCCCTCTGCCACATCTTAATTAGGGAGGGCTTTCTGGACAAGCTATATCTCCAGTCTTTTACCAACGCCCCCTTTCTCCTCCAGGAAGATGGTACCTTCCTCCGAGTGGAGGGCAAGGAGCAGGTATGGGATGAGACTACCGCCTCCACCCAGCCCTATGATGGCAAAGCAGTTCAGCCTGCTCTGGAAGGTACCTATACTGTGGCAGGAAGACAGGTAAAACCCGCCTTCCAGTCCTTCAAAGAGCATGTGGAGCAGTACACGCCCGAGTGGGCAGCCGGTATCTGCGGTTTATCCGCCAGTGATATCCGCAGGGTAGCTCAGGAGCTGGGAGATAATGCCCGCATCGGCAGCACCATCAGAGTAGAAGGGATGGAGCTTCCCTATCGGCCGGTATCTATTATGGCTTATCATGTATCCCAGCAGGAAATGGGTTTCCAGTTCTACCGGGCGATGTACACAGTCATGATGCTCCTCGGTGCGGTGGAGGCGGTGGGTGGTCTGCGCGTTGACTTCTCCTGGAATGTACACGCCAACTACAAAGCGCTTGACAGCATCAAGATCAAGGACCCACCTTATGACTTCACTCTCAAAGAGAGCAAGTTCTTCCCCATCAACACTGTCAGCCCGGGCATAATCGCCAAGGTCATGCTCAATCCCCAGAAATATGAGGTTAACAAGGTGCCCGAGATGGCCATTCTCCACATGCACAACGCCACTGTGGCTCAAACCGACCAGGCGACTGTTGAGACTGCCTACAAGAAGTTCAAGTTCGTTGTGGTCATCGACCCCTGGTTGTCCAGGACGGCTGACCTTCTTGCCGATGTGGTCCTTCCCGCAGCCACCCTGGAGAAATACGAGGGACCCATCAGTGGCAGCGATACGTACACCGATGCCACCGTCTTCCGTCTGCCGGTGATGGAGCCGCTTTTCCAGAGCCGGGGCGAGGTGGATATCTACATGGACCTGTGCGAGAAGGCGGGACTGCTCTTTGGTAAGGACGGATTTTTGGACAGATTGAACGGTGCCCTGGGGCTGAAAGACCCCCACAAGCTGGATCTGAACATCAAGCCCACCGTGCGGGATATCTGCGACCGATGGGCAAAGTCCCAGGGGCTGGACGAAGGCATCGGCTACTTCGAGACCAGGGGCGTGTGGCAGAGGGGGGCAGTACCGGCCAAGAAATACTACGGCTTTGCCCAGTCCCCGCCCTTTAATGGCATCCGCCACCGTTTCTACGGAGAGGCCCTGCTTCGCTACCAGCGCGAGATGCAGGTCCGAGGGGTAGATAAGCTTTACTGGCATGACTATACTCCATTCCCCACCTGGCGCACCCCTGTTATGTGGCATAGCCCCTCCCAGTATGACCTCACTCTTATCAGCCTGAAGAAAATTGAGTTCAAGCAGAGCCGGGCCTCTCAAGTCGCCCTTCTGGCTGAGCTTGCGCCGGAACAGCGCCTGGCCATGAACCCGGCCGCGGCCCGCGCCAGAGGCATAGAGGATGGTGATGAGGTAACCGTGGAATCCCACAACGCTGTCACGGGTGAGACCCGAAAGGTCCGGGTGAAGGTGATGCTGACCGAGGCTATCCGCCCCGATGTGGTCGCGCTTCCCCATCACTACGGCGAAGTGGCCAATCACCCATTGGCGAAAGGACAGGGTCCCACCCCTAACGCTCTCTTCTTTACCGGGGAAGGGTATGTCACCAACACTGCCGATAACAGCTTTCACGTCCGGGTGCGTGTCTATAAGGCGTAAGAAAAACAGGGAGGGAACGAATGGCGGAAGTAGCTCGCCGGCAAAAGCAAATGGGTCCGGGAAGGGAAATCACACGGAGGGACTTTTTGAAGAAAAGCGGCGCCGCGGCAACTTTAGCTACCGCTGGTCTGGTGGCGGGTTCTTGCGTCCTGGCTGCCAAAGAGCCCGGCACCGCCACTGGTGTCAAGTATGCCATGGTCATTGATTTAGATCGTTGCTTTGGATGCCGGGCCTGCATGGAGGCTTGCAAAGTGGAGAACAACACACCGGAAGGTGTCTTCTGGATGTATGTCTTCCGCTTCGAGGAAGGCCAATATCCTAACGTGCGGATAAGCTACATGCCTCGCCCTTGCATGCATTGCGATAATGCCCTCTGTGTCAAGCCCTGCCCGGTAGGCGCAAGATACAAGCGTGCTGATGGTCTGGTAGCTACCGACTGGAAGCGCTGTATCGGCTGCCGCTACTGCCAAGTGGCTTGCCCTTACAGTGTCAACTACTTCAACTGGGTCGAGCCGAGCAAGAGGCAATACCTGGATTGGCAGGCTTCTGGAGCGACAATGCGGCGTGTCACCAACGGTGCTATTCCACCATATAAAAACCCGGACCTGGATGGGGTAGCCAAGCCGGAGAGGCGGTCCATCGCTGGCGGCTCACACACGAAGGGCGTAATGGGGAAGTGCACATTTTGTGTGCACCGGTTGGAAAAGGGGTTGCTGCCAGCTTGTGTCGCCAATTGTCCGGTTGATGTTTATCACTTTGGCAATATCAATGACCCGGAGAGCGAAGTCTACAAACTGGTGCACAGCCGGCCCGCGTGGCGCTTGCTGGAGGAGCTAGGCACGCGCCCCAGCGTCTATTACATTGGAGGCGCGCCACCCACATCAGAACTCCGCCAGGTAGAAGCGGTGGGATGGAGAAAGTCATGACAACACAGATTATGAGGAAACTTCCTTACGGAGTGGGAGAATGGGGTCGGGGAGTGAGGTTAGTCATGTCCTTAGCTTTGGTTATAGTAGGGGTCGGCTTGTTTGCTTATTCACGACAACTTATAGAGGGCGAGATAGTCACCGGGATGCGAGACATCGGCACGATGGGGGGAGTTGCCTGGGGACTTTATGTCGCCTTTGTGGTGTACTTCGTCGGAGTGAGCTTTGCTGGAATTACAATCGCTGCCTTAATCAGACTGCTGAGTCTGGAGCGGCTCAGGCCCGTTGCCAGAATGGCGGAGGTGCTGACCATCATTTCGCTGGTTCTGGCAGCGCTGGCAATCATAGCAGACCTGGGACAACCCGGACGCGGAATTATCAATCTCCTGAGCTATGCCCGTCCTCAGTCACCTTTTTTCGGCACTTTCACCCTGGTGATATCCGCCTACCTCTTTGCCAGCCTAGTTTACCTCTATCTGGATGGGCGGAGAGACGCCGCCATCTGCGCACAGAGGCCGGGCAGATTACAGCGGTTGTTCCGCCTTTGGGCTGCGGGCTACGCAGATACTACCGAGGAGAGGGTACGCCACTATCATACTGCCTGGTGGCTGGCCCTGTTCATCTTGCCCTTGCTGGTCATTGCCCACTCAACTCTGGGCATGGTCTTCGGCATCCATCCGGGACGGCCGGGCTGGTACAGCGCTCTACAGGCTCCCAGCTTTGTGGTGCTGGCAGGAGTGTCCGGCGTTGGCCTCCTTATAGTTATCGCGGCGGTTTTGAGGAAAACGCTGCGACTTGGACAACAACTGGATATTCAGGTATTTCGCTGGCTGGGCAACTTCTTGTGGGTTCTGACTGCTGCTTACTTGTATTTCATCGTGATTGATTTCCTAGTGGCAAACTATGGCGGGGGCAGCCGTGAAGCAGCCGTATTTAAAGAGTTGGTCAGCGGGTCTTACGCCTGGCTGTTCTGGCTTACGGTATCGTCATTTGTCCTTTGTTTCATCCTGATGTTTGGCCAGTTTGCTACACGTCACTACAGCATCTCCCTGGTCGTCATTGCTGGAGTGCTGGCTAACGTCGCTGCCATAGGTAAACGTGATGTCATCGTCGTCCCATCCCAGACGCACGGTAACCTGCTACCATATCCGCCCGGTGCTTACACGCCCACATGGGTGGAACTTGCCATTATTATTGGTCTCTTCGCCCTAGGGATACTTCTATATGTTGTGTTCACCAAGGTGTTTCCAATAATGGAGATACATTTAGGCAGAAATGAGGCTATTCCTCATGGAGAGGATACCAGAAAGCGCCGGAAAGACGGGGGAATGCGGAAGCGAATGTTCATCTTGACTTTGATGGCTGGTGTTGTCCTTGCTGTCATAGGTTTTTCCCTGGTTGCTCCCCTGGGCCCGACAGCACACCCGATGTACAGCGAACCTCGCGTTCGGTTCGCTCCGCTGATCTTTGTCGCTGGAATCATTACTACTTTCCTTTCACCGGTGGTCTATGAGCTATTTCCTGATAAACGGGAAAAGAACTGACAGCTTGGAGGTGTAATAAATGGCGATGAATGAGGCAGGTGTGTCTCGAGCTGTTGAGTGGGAAATGCCACATCTTGCAAGCCGCGCTCAGGTTTACGGCATCCTGAGCACTGTCTGCGGCGGACTGTCCGGGGAGCAACTGGTGAGGCTGTTCTCTTCCTAGAGGGTTCCGGAATGGGAGCCTCACGAGTCCTTTCCCCCGAAAATGAAGCGAGGGTTAAAACAGATAAGTACTTGGTTGGAAAAGCGCGGTTCTGAACCATCCGAAATTGCGGCTTTAGAAACCGAGTTTACACGCCTGTTCCGGGGGTTGGGACGAGCTAAATCGCCACCACCGCCGTACGAGTCTGTTTATCTCGACAGCGGTTTGCTCTTTGGCCCTTCTACACAACGTGTAGCTGACACCTACCGCCGCTTTAGAGTGAAGGGACAGGATAACGAGCCGCCAGATCACATTACGCTGGAAATGGACTTCATGCGTTTTCTTTGCGATCGGGAAGTTGCGGCCTGGGAAACGGGAAATGCTCAGGTACTCTTGGAAGAAGAGGAGGCTTATCTGCGTGAGCATCTGGTTAGCTGGGTACCGTTCTTCTGTGAAAATGTCAGAAGGTTTGATGCTGCGGGATTTTATGCCGGCTTGGCTGATTTAACTGAAGGCTGGATTTCTTGTGACCACCACATTGTCCGAAACATCTTGGAGCTATTGGAGCGATGTAAATCAAATAGCCCACTTCGGTCTGAAGTCAAACAAACCGAGTCACACTCTCATGCAATAGGAATTAAGAAACCACATTAGCATGCATAACCATTTCGATACACCAATTGAGGGGGAGTTCAGCAATGACGTACAGTTCAAATAAATGGAGAGAAATATTGGCAATAAGTACGGCAGTTATAGTTATTGGCTCCGTCTGGGGCTTAGCCGAAATGGCCTTGGGCGGCTTTTTGCACGCCATTCATTTTCCTCAGAAAGGCGCTGTCATGGGCGGGCTGGCTATTTCTTTGATGGCCGTCTTTTTCACTATAACCAAGAAACCTTTGCTTATTCCTTTGCTGGGCGTTGTCGCGGCCTCCTTCAAACCCTCCAGCGCTATTATCTTCGGGATGCCTGTCTTGTCTTCTTTCGTTGTCAATCCCGCCACCGCCATAATAATCGAAGCGCTTGCATGCAGTGCGGTTATGGTTGCTTTGAGGAGAACAATTGATCAGCACATTCTTGCCCGGGTCGGCGCCGGTTTCATGGCTGGCTTCTTGGGCTACGCTTCTTATGCTGCCCTTGCCTCAATAATCGGACTGGGTAACTGGCCCACCCTTGACGTTATGGCAAAGCTCAAAGTCGTGATGACCAGTGCCATGCCCATAGGTATTGCCGGGGCAATAATGCTGTTTGTTGGTTATTACCTGGGTGCCGCCAGTGCGCCCAGGCTTTCCTACCTTAAAGAATTGCATCCCAGGCTTTACTATCCGGCTTCGTTGACACTTGTGCTGCTTTGTTGGGTGACCGCAGTCATCCTGCAGGCAGGTGTTTGATGAACCTCATCGTCACCGGAGAAGTTCAATCTGGGAAGACCACATGGTGTCGCCGATACAGCCGATGGCTTGCGGAGCGGAATTTATCAGTAGGTGGCATTCTGTGTCCTGACGTGAGCAACGGCACTAGAATCGGATACGACGTACTGGACCTCCAGTCGAATCGAGTCGCCGTCTTTGGGCGGATTGCTTCAGTAGCTGAAGCTGGTTTCGCTGGTGATAATGTGGGCAGTTACATAATCAGCTATGAAGGTCTCAACTTTGCGGCCAGAGCGATACAGACGGCGGTTGAGAAAAAATGCGATGTGGTGTTTATAGATGAAATAGGTCATCTTGAGCTTGCCGGGAAAGGAGTGATTGCGCCAGCGAGAAACGCGTATCAGGCAGCACGCAATACCGTATCCGTAGTCCGGAAGTCACTGTTAAGCGCATTTCTTGAACTTTTTCAACAGCAGGAACCAGCAGTCTCATTTGCCATCTGGGATATCTCACACGATACGCGGGGCGGCAACGCTTCCAGTCTATATATGGGCTACAGACTTCCCCCGCTGTGGCAGGCTGCCCGAATGATCCAAGACATGGGAGGACAAAGACAGGCGGTCATTCGTGCACGGGGTAAATATCCTGGCAACTGGATTGTACCGAGTATTTCAGGGAAAGCTATCCAGTTGTCGCGGCGGATTCAGTGGAGGAGGTAGGTCACCGGACAAAATATTCAGTAGCATCGTGAAAAGATACCAGAAGAAGATGCCATAGGCCCAATAGATTTATCCCCGACTGACAGACGTGCTTAGAAGGAAAGGCGTGGTCTTTAAGGTTCGTGCGTCGGAAGAATTGTGTATTCAATTCTCCATTGTAATAGGAGGACATTAGACTGGTGGGAAGTGGGATGTTTGAGCTTACTCTCCGCTACCAGGGTAATTAAGAGGGCAGGCTCGTAAGGGTTTGCCCTCTTTTGTTTTGGTGTGGTCAACCCGGCGCCTTTTCATTTCTGAGTGCTATAATGCCTTCCAGTGAGTGTGGAGGCAAGAGTGAAAAGGAACCCCGGAGCGCGCGGTATCTTCGGCATTCGTATTCGGGTGCATTATACCTGTGCCGTTATCTGCATCCTAATCGCGGCGGTGGTATTCAGCCAGTTGACCGAAAGCTACTCCTTATGGCAGAAGACGGTCCTCGGGATATTCACCGCCGTGCTCTTTCTTGTCCTGCTGATAGTTCGTGAGCTTGTCCTTAATCTTGCATCCGGCCGCGGGCAGGGCCCGGTGAAAAACGTGACCTTATTCGCCTTTGGCGGAGTGTGCCGGACGGCCGAAGAACTTCCTCTGCCCGGGCATGAACTACTGATGGCTGGCGCCAGGCTCCTGTCCAGCCTGGTAATAGCCGCCATGCTGTATGGCATCTATGCCCTATCCTTAAACTCGGGTAACCTAACGGTTGCCGGAGTCACCGAGTGGCTGGCCTTTATCTGGTCCTGTCTTTTCCTGCTGAATCTCCTGCCCGGATTTCCTCTCGATGCGGGGATGGCTTTACGGGCACTCCTGTTGAAGCGGTCCGGCGACTACCAGCAGGCGACCTATACCGCAAGCACGGTCGGATGGTCCGCCGGCCTGTTCTTTATTTTTTGCGGCGTTCTGGCATTCGTTGTTACGCATCAATGGCCTATGGCGCTGGTTGTGGTGACCGCAGGATGGTGCCTGCAGAGCGCGTCAGAAGTAATGCGCCGTCATGCCGCCCTCGTCAGGGCTCTTGAGTTTACGAAGGTCCGGAATGTAATGTCCGGGGAATACAGGGAAATAGACTTCAATGTCACTGTTGCCCGGGTTTTCCGGGAACATATAATAGTCTCGGGCTGGAACTACTATATTGTGACTGATGGGGTGGCTCTTAAGGGGGTCCTGACCGAAAGCAATATAAAATCCGTACCCTGGAAGCGGTGGAACAATACGCTGGTCGGAAGCATCATGACTCCGTTAAGCGAGACTGGTACCGCCTATCCCGAACAGTCCGGAGCCAGCGTGCTTGAGGAGATGGATTTGCGGAGAACGAACACCATGCCGGTAGTGGAAGACGGCAGGGTTGTCGGCATTGTAGTTAGGGACAGGCTAATCCGTCTGGGCAGGACACGCGCCGAGTTTGGCGTGTGGCCCGCCGTTGATCCCGGTTTACGGACCCGATAAAGTCCGCGCCGGAAGCTCATCAACGACGTTCCTCTGCCGGTTCTCTTTGAAATAGACACGCCACTGTGCCTTGAACCACCGGAAGGGGCTGTCCGCCCGGGACCATATCCGCAGCCTCAAGTCGCGGGGGTTGTCGGTCTCCCATGATACGCGGGTGATATCAGCAAGAGGAGTACCCGTGACTGTTTCGACTTCATAATGGTCCCGCTGAATTCCCTGGGGAAGCAATCCCTGTTCATATATTCTCCAGTCTACCTGTACCGTGCCCAGGGGTGCGGCTCTGGTCTGTATCCGGATTCGACTGTCCTCGGGGCTATCGGGGCTTGCCCAGCCGGTTTGTCTGACGCCTGTAAGCGTCAGGGGAGAATCGGCCTCGCGCGGCTCGTAGTTGCTCCGCGCCCTTCCTGAAGAAGCTTCACCGAGCACGTCATCCCATTCCCGCCACCACCAGGAACGGTTCTCGTGCCTCAGGGTGCCGCTGGCGGCAAGGAGGCCACCGACAAGGTCATCCCAGCGGTCGGCGCCGGGGAACAGGTCGGCTTTGTGTTCAATAACGCCGGCTCTGGCAAGCGCGGAGCACTGGATGGTTTCTCCAAAGATATAGCGGAGAATCTGGTCCGCTATGAAGCCGGCAACCACATCTGATTCCCCGAAATCGCTGTGGGCATACTCTCCATAGTAGACAACATCGGCGCCGTCGGCGTACTGGGCTGAAATCGGCACGATGGTATCATCCATGTCCCATGGCAGGACATCAACCCCGCCGAGAGGAAATTGACCGCTGAGCGGTGCCGACTCGGCCGAGATAAAAGCCAGCCAGTGTTTATTGCGGCCGACCCATTGCCCATCCCGCGAGCTGTCGTAATTAATTAAAGAGTTAATAGCACCGCGGCTGGTGACCAGCCAGTTGAGCTCCCAGTAGTTTGCCGCCGGCTGGCCGCTGACATAATAGTAGTTCTGCAGGCTTTTTATGGGGCTGTTGATGGTCACCACCATGGCTGTTTTGCCGGCCAGCTTCCCGATATCATTGGCCACAGCGTAGAGGGCAGTCTTGCCTCCCATGCTGTGCCCTATCAGGACCAGGTTCTCCCTGCCGGGGAAACGCCTCTCGATAGTGTCAGCGATGTTCTTCGCCCAGGTGTCTATGTCCACATCATTCGGATAGCACCTGTTAAAAGTATCAAAGCGGACTTCGGTATCGGGGTGGTCCTGCTGGTAAGCGCGGATGTACGCCGGTGCCCGGTCCACGATTGAGTCTTCGAGAAGCTGGAGGGAACAGGAATGTCCCCCGAAGCCGTGGAGAAAGACGAAATTCAGCTCCTTCACCCTGACGGGATTCTGAGGGGCTGACTGCGCCGGGAAAGAGAACGCCAGGCTGACGAGCAGTAACGAAACCGTCAGCACCGGTAGTCTTTTCACAGCGGCTCTGAACATCGGGTCACCTAAAGGCCGGTTCGGCCAGTCGCGGGTCCTTTTGTCCGTACTGCGGCGAATGATAACACCTGCGCCGATGAAACAGCAATGAAGCCGATTTTTCGGACCAATTTCATGGCCAGCTTGCCTGTAGTATCATTGTTGGTGAATATGATACGGCAGTGGAGTAAGCTAATCCCAATCGTGGTGTTGATAGCCGCTGTCTTGGCGTCTATTTTTTTGCCGGCCACAGCGGCCTCTGCGGGCGATTTCACTCAGTGGGTCGCCGTGGACAGCGGCACCAGAGACGACTTACTGGGTATCTGGGTAAGATCCGCATCTGATATTTATGTCGTGGGTAATACCGGTACGATATTGCGTTATGACGGCAGGGCATGGGTGCCAATGACCAGCGGCACCAGCAGGGACCTGCACAGTGTTTGGGGAAGTTCTGGCGCCAACGTCTTTGTTGTCGGCGGTGGCGGTACGATATTGCATTATGACGGTAAGGGGTGGGTTTCGATGCCCAGCGGTACCGATAATGACCTGTACGGGATATGGGGCAGTTCTGCGAACGATGTTTTCGCTGTGGGAAGAGCCGGTACAATACTGCGTTACAACGGTAAGAGCTGGGCACCGATGGCCAGTGCTATGTTAGAGGATTTGTATGGTATTTGGGGTACTTCCGCCGCCAATGTTTTCGCTGTTGGTTCGTCCGGCACAATACTGCACTACGACGGCAAGGCATGGGTCCAGATGGCAAGTTATACCAAGAGGGACCTTTTCGGTGTCTGGGGCAGTTCTGGAGTTGACATCTTTGCTGTGGGGAGGGAAGGTGTAATCTTGCATTATGACGGAAAAGATTGGGCTCAGATGTCCAATAGAATTCCGGATGATCTTTATGGGGTCTGGGGTAGCTCTGGCACTGACGTCTTCTCCGTGGGGAGGTCCGGTGCTATTTTGCATTATGATGCAGAATCATGGGAACCCATGACCAGCCGTACCAGAGGTAACCTTTATGCGGTATCGGGCGTCTCTTCCCTCAATGTTTTTGCAGTTGGGGTATATGGGACCATATTACATTTTACGCCGCCGGTGGTCACTGAGGTAACCCCCAGCTCTTGCAGCCAGGGCGAGACGCTTGATGTGACCATTAGCGGCAGAAATCTCAGCGGGGCAAGCGAGGTTAGTTTCGGCGCTGGCGTAGCCGTCAACAGTTTTAAGGTGTCAGTTTCCGGTCAGATAACCGCCAATATCACCGTTACGGCTGGGGCGGCGCCAGGAGGGAGGGGAGTCTCGGTTACGACGCCAGGTGGTACTTCTACACTGTCGAACGGTTTTGCCGTCAAACAGGCTCTGCCCATAGTTGCTACGGTCAGTCCGAATCAGGCGAATCAGGAGGCTAGCCTCAATGTTGTCATCACCGGTGCCAACTTTACCGGAGCGAGTGAGGTTAACTTTGGCCTTGGCATCATCACCAACAACTTTGCGGTGCTCAGTCCCAACCAGATAATGGCCAACATCACCGTTACTACTACTGCGGCGATGGGAGCAAGGAGTGTCTGCGTTACCACGCCCGGGGGCACATCCTCGTTGCCGGATGGCTTCGTCGTGAAACAGGCGTTACCGGTCATCACCTCGCTCAGTCCTGATCAGGGTAGCCAGGGAGCGACGCTTGACATCTCCATCACCGGGAATAACTTCAACGGGGCAAGTGAAGTGAGGTTCGGCCCCGGCATAGCCGTTAATAGGTTCAAAGTATCCAGCGCGAATCAGATAGTCGCCAACATCACTATCGTCGCCGGCGCCATAACCGGAACGAGGGAAGTCTCGGTTACAACACCGGGTGGCACTTCGGCACTGCCGGATGGCTTCATGATAAAACAGGGACTGCCGGTCATCGTAACAGTCAGCCCTGCTTGGGGAGACCCGGGGGACACGCTCGATGTCATCATCAACGGCAGTAACCTGGATGGGGCAACTTCGGTGAGCTTCGGCGGCGAAGTTGCCGTCAACAGTTTCTCCAATCGGAGTCCGACTCAGATTGCGGCCAGGGTCACCATTTCCAGAAACGCCTCTGCAGGCTCGAGGGATGTGTCGGTTACTACCGGTGGAGGCACCGGCATGCTGGCCGGTGGTTTCACGGTGAAAGAAAGTCCGCTCGGGACCCTATTTATCGCATTAATCTGGGTGGGAGTTGCGGCCGTGGTGGTCGTTCTGGTGCTGGTCCTTCGTGCTCTGAGGAGTCGGAAAGTTACCAGTCTGTGAGCCTGGAACCCCAGATAGCCTGACTGGGACAACTCGTGGATGGGCCACTTTTGTTATTCCGGCTAACCGGCAGAGGAGACGGTAGAAAAAATGGCGCGCCTGGTGGGATTCGAACCCACGACATCAGCCTCCGCAGGGCTGCGCCCTAATCCGCTGGGCCACAGGCGCGCGTGGTGCCGAAGGTGGGATTTGAACCCACATGACCGTATTGGTCACTACGCCCTGAACGTAGCGCGTCTGCCATTCCGCCACTTCGGCAAGTAAATGCGGGCGCGGGCGGCTACGTAAGGTGCCCCGCCTCCCGGCAACGTCGGGCATTATACTCTAACGCTTCGAGAGCGGTCAACGAACGGGATGCCATGACGGCTTTGCCATGAATCCGTTTAATATTTTAAGAGTTTACGCGAATTGACGCTCGCGGGGGCAAATGATAAAATCCAACCCTGTTTTGTGCCCGCGTGGTGCGTTGCCCCACGGCCTTGTCCGCGAAGCCCGCTGGTCTGGGAGCAATCACCCTTTTCGGCATATGATGTTCTGGTGGGTGGGGTTGTGCCCGGGTGCCAACAAAGATTCGGAGGTTGGTCATGGATCTCACCGAAAAGCTGGCAGGGATAGTCGGCAAAGCCAATGTTCTTACTTCTACCAAAGCATTGGAACGCTATGTCAGGGACAACAGCCTTGTCAAACCCGGCGCCTGTACCTGTGTCGTCCGCCCCAAGACCCCTGAAGAGGTGGCCGCGGTAGTGCAACTGGCCAACAAGATGAAGTTCGCCGTTGTACCCCAGACCTCAGGTATTCACTTCCACGGGGGCGCTGTGCCCAAGACCGGTGGCGTCATCCTTGACTGTTCCAGGATGAACCGCATTACCGATATCGTGCCTGAATCCAATACGGCTAACATTCAGGTTGGTGTCACCTGGGGACAGCTTCAGGCGGCGCTTGAGGCTAAGGGTTTTATGAGTGTTATTCCGCTGCTACCGCCGGCATCGCGCTCGGCTATCATGGACTCACTTGAGTACGAACCGCCGGTCATTCACAGCCATGAGTTTGCCGGTCCCCTGCGGAGTTTGCAGATGGTGTGGGGTAACGGCGAGCTGTTTGTTTCGGGCTCGGCCGGAGTCGACAATTTCCGCGCTCCCGGTGTCCTTTCCGATGGTGTTCTCGCTTCCGGCCCGGGGCCGATGAGCTGGGACACTTTCCTTTACGGCGCGCAGGGCACCATCGGCATTGTCACCTGGGCGGTTACCTACATCGAAGACCTGCCGGTGATGAGCAAAGCCTTCTTCATTCCGGCTCCCAGTGTTGAGAAGGCTGTCGAGCCGATGTACAAGATAATGCGCCGCGGCATCGGCTACGAATGCTTTTTGGTCAACAACATCACCCTTGCCACCATTCTGGCCGAAAAGTGGCCGGATGATTTCATCAAGCTCAAGGCCTCACTCCCGGTTTGGACGGTTATTCTGGTCTGCCGGGCGCTCAGGCGTCGTCCTGAAGAGAAGCTGGCCTACGAGGAAGAAGCCCTGCGTGACATCATGGCCCAGTATTTTACCAACCTGGATTCACTGACCGTCCTACCAGGTGCCGCCGGTCTGGAACGGAAGCTCCCGGGGATGCTTCTCAAGCCGTGGCCGGAGAACAGGACTTACTGGAAGCACGCCTTCAGGGGCGCCTGTCAGGAACTCATGTTCATGACCACCATGGAAAGAGCTGGCACCTTTATGGCGCCGGTAATGGAGATAGCCAACCGTTTTGGCTATGCCGCCAGCGATATCGGTGTTTATATCCAGCCGGTCGAGGATGGCCGTGCCTGCCAGGTCGATTTCATGTTCTACTACGACCCCGCTGATGAGAAGGAAAAGGCCTGTATTCGTGGGGCGTATCTCGAAGCGGCCGCGTCTGTCCTGAAACGGGGCGCTTACTTCAACCGGCCGTATCCGCTTATTGCCAGCATGGTCTACGCCAGATACGGCAACTACGCCGAACTGCTGAAGCGCTTTAAGAAGCACTATGACCCCAACGGCATCCTCAATCCTGGCAACCTGTGTTTCTAGTGTTTGGTCCGTCAGCGATTCATCCTTGATGGAGGTTATTTGATATGGCTGGAGAACCGAGAAAGATAAGCCTGGGACTGAACCTCGACGATTACTACTTCGAGGCGCGTCACTGCGATGGCCAGACCCCCTGCCGCTGGATTGAGTACAACTACATCCAGGGCGTGGACTTCAGCTGGGGCTGTCCTGCCTGGAGGAATCAGGGCTTCGACGCCTACGGGGCAGCGGGCAAATGCAATATCGTTTACTACCTGCTGATGGGCAAGCTCGACTATGCCGACGAGGGTCTGCGGGATATCGTCTACCGTGACCCGCTTTGCGGACGGTGCGATGCCGCCTGCAAGCGGTGTCTCGACCTGGAAATTGAGCTGATGCTCGAGTCTCTACGCGCCCGGATGGTTGAGAAAGGCTACGGGCCAATGCCGGCGCATGTCGAGGTTACCGGGAACATCGAGAAGACCGGTAATCGTTATGGCAGGAGTCAGGCGAAGCGTCTCGACTGGGTGCCGTCCGACGCCAGCCCTGCCGCTAGAGCCGATATTCTCTATTTCGCGGGTTGCCGTGCTTCGTTCGTGGATACCGGTATTGCCAAGGCGACTGCCCGTATCATCGCCGCCGCAGGCGAGAAGTACATGGTGATGAAGGACGAGCAGTGTTGTGGTCATTTTGTCTTCATCACCGGCCAGGTCGAGAAGGCGAAGAAGCTGGCCAAAGCCAACCTTGATGCCATACGTAAGACCGGTGCCAGGAAGGTTGTCTTCTCATGTGCGGAAGGCTACAAAACGGTTAAGGTCGATTATCCCAAGCTCCTTGGCTTTTCGACCGAGGACCTCGGCTTCGAGCCGGTCCACATCACCGAGCTGGCCGCGCCCTGGGTCAAGGAAGGTCGGCTAAAATTTAGTAAGCGTTTCGATATGCGGCTGGTATACCACGACCCGTGCAACCTCGGACGGAAGAGCGAGAAGTGGGTAAAGTGGGAAGGTGTTCGTGAGAACAAGTTCGGGGCATTTGTGCCGCCGCGTGAGTTCGTCCGCCGGGGCGTCCATGGCGTGTACGAACCGCCCCGGGATATTCTCAAGGCTATTCCCGGCGTCCAGCTTGTGGAGATGGTCCGGCACCATGATAACGGCTACTGCTGTGGCGCTGATGGCGGTGTCAAGGAAGCCTTCCCGGATGTCGCCGTTTCCACCGCCGCCGAGAGGCTGGCCGAGGCGGCTCACGTTGGCGCTGAAGCTGTCGTTACTGCCTGCCCCTATTGCCGGGGTAATTTTAACGATGCCAGCAAGGACGGCATGAAGGTTTTCGACATTACCGAAGTAATGGCCAGAGCTATTGGCAAGTAGAACCAGGAGGACTGAGATGAACGGCCCGAATGTTTTCGACCACATACCGGAGCAGGCCTATCGCGAACTTGAGGCTATCGTCGGCCCGGAGCATGCCACTGCCAATAGGGCCGCACGCCTGGCCTATGTCGGCCGCGGATTCGACCGCCAGGTCTACTGGTTCCATGGCGACTGCCGGATGCCGGCGGCTATTTTTATGCCCAAGACGGTAGATGAGGTCGTCCGGCTGGTAAAGACCTGTAACCGGTGGAAAATCCCCTTCATTCCTCAGAGCACTTACGGAATGGCCTTCTCCAGCCCTTATGCCAGGGACGATGTGGTCTACATAGACATGAAGCGTATGGATCGGATGATTGTCGATGACAAGAATATGTACGTTATCCTTGAGCCCGGCGTGGTCTATGCCCAGCTTCAGGGTGAAATACTCAAGCGCGACCTGTGCAGTCTGGTGCCGGGTGGCGGTGGGCAGGTTTCAGCGCTGGTAAACGCATTCCTCTGCGGTATGAGCATCTACAATTACCGCATCACGATTTTGAGCGGCCGTCGTCTTAACGGCGTCGAGTGGGTAACGCCGGAGGGCGACGTTTACCGCCTGGGCTCGCTTGCTTCCGGTGATGACAACTGGTTCTGGCAGGACGGCCCCGGTCCCAACGTTACCGGCTTCCTCAAGGGCCTTTCGAGCTGGGCCGGGAGTATGGGTATTGTAACCCGTATCTCCTATAAGCTCTATCCCTTCCAGACAGAGAAGCTGGAGCCGACCGGCATGGGCGCTGATGCCTGCGTTAAACTGCCGTCAAGGGTCCAGTTTTATACCGTCAGCTTCCCCGATGAGCCGACCGTCCGCAATGCCATACGGGAAATGGCCCGCGCCCGCATCGGTGCCTGCGTCAACCGCGTTCCGGCCTATTGGCGCGATGTGGCCCGCGCGCGCGGCGACCGTGCCTACGTCAACACTTTCTGGGATGGTTGGAACAAGACGACTGAGGAGGACGTTGCCCGGAGCCGCATGCTGCGTGTCCTGCTTGTCGGTTATGCTTCTCTGAAGCAGCTCCAGTACGAGGAGCGGGTGCTTATGGACATCATCAAGGAAAACAAAGGCACCCTGCTGCGCTCAAGGCAGGTTGACGAGACCGTCTTCTTCGCCGCCAACTCACAGGGCATGTGGAAGGCGACTCAGGTTTTTGGTGAATGCAATGGCATTATGGAAAGCCCGCGGTGCGTCGAAAAGTGTGATGACCTCTATCGTGAGCGTATGTATAAGTACCAGCAGGAATATCCGGACGACTTCCTGCACCAGAAGAATGAGTATCCTTGGTATCTATCGGTCGAGTTCGGCCGCATTTACTACAGCGAACTCCAGGCCTGGCCTTATGGGCCGAAGATTGACCCAACTGCCCCGGAGTATGATGCCGGCAACGCCAAACGTTATCTGGAGTGGCGCTACAACACCGGTCTTCAGCTTTCGATGGAGACCGGGGCATTGAGCTTTTTCGATGGCCAGGTGCAGCCGGTAGGAGAGATTGCCAGGGTAACGCATGACTACAGCATCTGGCTGGAGCGGTTCAAGAAAGAGTTCGACCCCAATGGTCTGGCATCACCGGGGCATCCCTTCCTGGTCGATAAGTTCCTTAATGAGTCCCACCCGGATGTCATCAACCGGAAGACCAGGAAGATGCAGAAAGAAGTGGCCGCGGCACGCAAAGGCTGGCTGGGTAACCGGTAGGCCAAAGTTAGGGAAAGTTAAAGAGGGAGGCTGTTGGAGCCTCCCTCTTGTTTTAATAAGGTCATTTAACTGCCACGTGCAGTGCCGCGGCACCGAAGAAAAGGCGGTGGAAGGTGGCCTTGCTGAAACCGGCGTCTGCCAGCAGGCGGGCCGCTTCAGGTGCAGAGTAGAAGCGCGTGACTGATTCTGAAAGGTAGCGGTAGGCGCCGGGGTTGCCGGACACCAGTATTCCGGCCGGCCGGACAAACCAGCGCACATAGCGCCGGAATATCCAGTTGAAGACCGGCGATGGCGGCTGACTGCTTTCAACAACCACAAAGCGACCGCCGGGACGAAGCACCCGCAGAACTTCGGACAGGTATTGTCTCGTATTGGGGTTCTTATAGGTCAGGTTGCGGAAGGCGAAGGAGATGCCGACGCAGTCGAATACAGCGTCGGGGAAGGGTAGAGCGGCGGCGTCTCCCCGGATGAAGCTGACAGCGGTATGCCGCTGGCGGGCTTTCCTGACCGCCCGGTCAAGCATCGGCTGGCTGTAGTCGAGGCCGGCTATTTCGGTATCATTCGACCCGATTCGTGATACTGTAAGTGCAAGGTCACCGGTGCCGCAGCCGAGGTCGAGGAATGTCTTTGCTCCTGAAGCCAGACATTCCCGGGCGGCAAGATTGCGCCACCGGGTATCGAGGCCGAGGGTAACGATGTGATTGACGGCGTCGTAGCGCGGCGGAACAGCCACGAACATCGAGTATAGCGGGCGGCTGGTCACGAGGTGCTCGGTCGATCAGTATGGCTCGGTGGCCAGTTCGAAGAATGCCTGCGGGTGCTGGCACGATGGGCAGTTTGCCGGCGCTTCCTTACCGACATGAATGTACCCGCAGTTGCGACATTTCCACCGCACCGGCTCGTCTCGCCTGAAGACGCGACCTTTTTCCAGGTTATTGAGCAGGGCAAGGTAGCGTTTTTCATGCTCCACTTCGACCATCGCGACATAGCGGAAGACGGCGGCTACTTCGGGGAAGCCTTCCCGGTCGGCCGTATCAGCAAAGCCGGGATAAAGTACTGTGTGTTCGAGCCGTTCGCCAGCGGCGGCCGCAGCCAGGTTGGCTCTGGTGTTGCCGATGACGCCAGCAGGATAGCTGGCAGTTATCTGGACATCGCCGCCCTCGAGGAACGAGAAGAAGCGCTTGGCATGCTCTTTCTCATTGTCGGCGGTCTCCTGAAAAATGGCCGATATTTGCTCTAAGCCCTCCTTCCTTGCTTCCGAGGCGAAGTAGGTGTAGCGGTTGCGTGCCTGTGATTCGCCGGCGAAAGCCGCCAGCAAGTTAGCTTCGGTCTTGGTTCCCCTGACGCTCTTCATATGTCTACCTCATTCATAAATAATAGCCCCGCTACCTGACTTATCAGTTAGTATTGACCGGTTCTGGAATAGCCGTAGGGTTGCGGGCGTCTAATTATACATCAAGCCAGCCGGGTCACTCATGGTACGGCTTCACCACGTTACTGTCAAGGCTTAGTCGGTGTGAATCCTGAAATTCGACTCTATTAACTCTCCATCCGGCCGTGCACCAGCGAGTTGAGGGCCTGTGCCCACGGCCGGTTTGAGTGTGGACCGTAAAGCGCCGGTACGCCTGCATCCAGCCACTGCGCCGACCAATTGTCCCTTCGTTTCCCACCAGGTGCCGCGGCCGGGGCCGTCGCTGGAGTTAACGTCGTTATGCCCCTTTTCGGCCTTATCCAGTCGCTGATTTCCCCGGAGTAGCGCAGTTCCAGGAGTCGGGCCATCCGCTGAGCACCTCGTTTCGTCCAGCTCATTCCCCGCCTCTTCATCCGGCAGGCCACCAGCTTGTCCACGTTTCCCTCAATCGCCCCCAGTCCCCTTAAGGCCTCGCCGCCACCCCTTATCCGGTAGTCAGCCAGACCACAGGCATTCTCTAATAGATATGCCCGCAACCATCCAATCTCAGGGCTTTGCTCCTTACCTCTCTGTGCCTGTGCCTTCATAAGCAGCCTGTCGGCTTCAGCAATGTCCCCGACAACACAGAGACGATATACCTCGTTGGACAGTAAGACATCGCCGCCTGTGCCCCGGAGCAGTGCCCGACGCAGATGGAACCGGTCCAGCTGGTACGCCGCCCCCATAATTTCACTACCGTCCCTAACAAAGTGGGCACCATCACCGCCAACGACAAGACGCTCGACCCGGCTTAAGTCATACTTTTTGGCAAGCCTTAAGGAGAAGCCGTCCCAGAACCGGTCACCGTCCATCATTCCCAGGTACACCGTCTTCTCTTTAAGCCGGTAACGCCCC
>DAOUCU010000058.1:0-18182 GCA_034431935.1 Dehalococcoidia bacterium
CCAACCCGGCTTCAGAGCGGGATTCCTCCACATTTTCCTGTACCGATGACCGCTCTTCTTCTCCGGTGACTTCAACCCAGCCGAGCTGTTTCAGCCAGTGAAAGTACCTGCTAAATGAGTGATAACGACATTTCGTCAGCTTATAAGGGATTCGTCGCAAAAACCAGTCAACCCGTTCGGCATATTCCTGCTCGGTGTACGGCCCTTTGCCGGCCCTTACCCTTTCGTCATTCTCCCAGGCGGTGGCATCCTCGGCGTAAGCTCGATGTAAAGCGAGCTTGTAGTGGTAAAAGATATCTTCCTGGACGGCGCCTTTACCCGGGTCAATCTTCGGTGAACCTTCCGGCCCGTGCCCCAGCAGAAACTCCCGGATAAACCAGCCGCAGCCGAAAGGTCTCAAGAAACCGCCCCTAACCGGCCTCAGCATTGCCATGCTATTTCTCCAACCTCTCCAGTATCGTGGTGGTCACCCGGCGTATTGCCGCCAGGTTTTCCTCCAGCACCTTCTTGTCCTGCGCCCATAATGCCACGTAAGGGAATGATCTGACGCCGGTATCAAAGCCGAAGTGGGCGCCCACGGCGAAGGCGGCGCTCTCGGCGATGGTCTCGGCATCTCGCCGGGAAATGTGAAACACACTCTCGGAGTAGTAGTGGGCCACCTCGTGAAGCAGGGTCTTGAGCTGCTGCGCCCTCGGCTCCTCCGGCCGGACCCAGATGGATTTCCCGAAGTATTGACCTTTGAGAGAAGGGTCCTCGTACGGCCTCGGCTCGAAGCTCACCGTGAGCCCCTCAGCTTTTGCCAGCGCCAGCACCTTACCGAACAGCTCCTCGTTGGCCTCGCCGGTGAGCACGGGAACTTCAAACTCCGGCAGCTCTTTCCCTTCGGTCTGGCTGACATCAAAAACGTATACAACCTTAAAGTAAGCCGGTGTAACCTCTATCGCCTCTTCACCTTCGACCGGCTCGCCGCATCGGGGGCAGTACCTGGCGCCCCTCGGAATCTTTGCGCCGCACACAGGACAGGTCGGTCTGGGTGGCAGCACCGGGGCCAGGATGGCGATTCCTTTTTCGCCCTTCTTCACCCACCGCCCGAGTTCCTTCCAGGTGTTGAAGCCGGCGACCCGGGTGGCATCCGGCTTCTGGATGGCAATGAGGATGAGGTTGCCGATGGAATAGTCGTGAAATTTCGACATGGTTAAAAGAAACTGGCGGAAGTTTTCGCTGTTCTGGACATTCTCTACGCCTTCCTTGAGCTGCTTCAGCACGGCGTCAATCTTCCGTTCCTTGACCTCCGGCGCCACCGCCAGACTGTATTCGGGCAGTGGCTCGCGCAGCCAGCCGACAAGGTAGCGGTATTGAGACGGCACCGGCTCACCGCCTTCAACGGTAACCTGGGGAAGAAGCTCCGGTTTCTCTCGTTCTGCTTTGAGTGTTTCCATCACCAGCGACCTTATCAGCCCCAGCATCAATCCCATGAACATGATTGCCATACCGAAACCGATAGCGTCATTCATCTGCTGCTGTGTCCGACAGTCCGCTACCATACTGCCTCCATCATCAGGTCGTCGAACTTCTTCGCATGGGTCATCTCCACCACCTTTGCCGCCACCCTGGTCATCGCTTCACTGTGGGCCTCCTCCAGGTCCTCGGCGCCGGAAGTGTGGTGGGCAACCTCGTGGATGACGGTATCTACGGTAGTTCTGCCTCTTTCCAGCTGGTCGGCGGCGATGTAAATCTCCATGGTGGTGCGGCTGTACATGCCGGCCGTCCTTACCCGGTCGCTGGCCGGTGGGATGATAGCGGCGTGGACACCGGCTACCTTGGTCATGCAGACCTCGTCGGCGATGGCCCTGGCCAGCCTGAGATGTGCCCGCTGCTTCCTGGTAAGCCTTTCATCAGGGATAATTTCCACCTCTCTCAATCTCTCCTGGGAGGCTTTCACCAGCTCCTTGTCGGTGAGAACTGCCTGCGCCAGGGTGTCCTGCGCCAGCCAGTTGACGGAGTGGGGCTCATAGCCCAGGTGTCTTACCGTGCCGTCCCAGCGGTCGGAGGTGCGGATAACGGCGTTCTCCCCGAAGTTCTTGACCCAGGCCTCTTTCCAGACCGAAGCGTTCTCTTTGACGAAGTCGGCGTAGAGCTTTCCCGTCACCGGCTCGCTGCCCATCGCCCAGCGCTCCAGGCTGATGTTGTGGCTCTCGTCGGTGTCAAGGAGCGGCGGGAAATGCACCATGCGCAGAAACACTTCCAACAGCTCCACTCTTGTTACACACGACCACAGCCGGCCGATATCCACCCATAAATCCGGTTCGTTCTTCGGCGCATGCCTGTCCGGAGCCAGGTCAAAAGACCACAGGTTATAGCTGAACGGCGACTTTATCTCCCTCATATATATGTCCCGGGCGAAAATCCGTGAGCCGGTGCTGCTGGTGAAGGTATAATTGATGAGCTGGTTGAAGCGCCTTATCGGCTGAGCGAGGCGGCTCGGCCCGTCGGCAACAACCGCCGAGCGGGGGAGGTTGACGGCAAACCTGTCCTCGAAAGCGGGACCGTCATAGCCGATGATGTGAAATCTGGTGCCAACTTTAGTCCCGTCGGGACGCCACATGGCGGCCAGGACCCGGGCGTGCCCGTTGACCTTCTGCTCGAGGAAGACAATCCAGAGCTCTTTACCCACCGTCTCGACGCGGACGGAGTAGCCCCGTCTCAGCAGCGCCAGGGCGGCAATCTTCATTCCCTCGCCGAACCGGCCGCGCGCCCACTCCGGCTTTGGTTTTGGCGGACCCAGGAGAAAGTCAGCAACCGCTACGCCTTTTCCCCTATCGGCAATCCAGAGACCCTTGTCATCGTAACCCCAGCGGTAGGACTCGGCTTCATCCAGCGCATTCTGCACGATGTCCCGGATGGCTTCCCACTCTCCCCACTCCTGCCGCCAGGTGGAGGTGGGACCGATGATGATGAGCTGCCAGCCCTGGAGCTTCCAGACCCTATCATATTCGTCCATGGAAAGGACTCTCGGTGGGGCAATACTTACTGCCATTACTTCGACCTCTTTGCCCTTGCTACCGCCTGCTGAAAGGCGCTGTCTATCTTCTCGCGGTAGCCGATGTCGTCGATGGTGTAGGCGAGGAATTCAGGGCTGTCCGGCAGAAACTCCAGCTCACCGTCACCGCGGGGACGTTTCTCTCTGGGGATAACAGCCGGTCTGGCTGCGTCCTTACGCTGCCGGATGAGCTGGTTATAGGGCAGTCTGGAAAGCTCCCGCTTCTTCCAGGCTTCCCACATGAGTTTGGCCTCCTCGTCGGTGACTCTCTCGCCCAGCCTCACTAAATCGTGGATATACTGGACAAAGAGCACGTCTTTTTTGGCTTCGTCGGGAATCTTCGGCATGACCACGACCCCCGGTAGCCACTCCGGGGCCGCCTCTTTCTTCATAATCCCCAGCTCATGGGCCACATAGATAGGGATGGACCTGGAGACCCACATCGTCCCGGTGAAGGAGGGAAACTCGGTTTCCACGTATTCCAGCGCCTTCCTCACACCTTCTTCGGTAGCTTCAAAGGTGCGCGGCCTCCTCAGCTCTTTGATGGCCAGGATGTGGTCGGGCGGCCATTCCGGGTTTCTCTCCCAGGCGTCCACCCAGACGGTAAAGCCGGCGGGGTTCCAGGAGTAGTGCCCGCCGATAATGGCGCCGATGGTGACAAAAGCCGATTTGTCTTCGGGATACCTGACGTAGGCGCGGTAGCTGTCGCGGCTGCTTAGCCCCTGGAGAATCTCGGAGACGAGAGGTTTTCCTTGCGGCCGGGGCAACTCTCGTGCCGCCTGAGGCCGGAGCGGCAGTCGCTCCTTCCCCTGGAGTATTTGACCGGAGAAGATGTGGAGATAACCTTTGCCGCTTTGGATTCTTCGCCTCTGCTCCTCGGTCGGCCTGAATCTCACCACCGGCTCGAGGTATCGCTGGAGCCGGGCGGTACCGTTTTCCAGGACGACCTTTTCGGCATGCCCTGGAGAGGCGAGGTTGACGGTGTAAAGCACCTCACCCCTTCTGCCCGCCGTCTGGGGCAGAAAGTCCGCTGCCGGCAGCCTCACCAGCTCCTCAGCGATCCGGTAGATGTCCCTGCCCATTTGCTTTCTGCCGCTGAGGTAGCCTTCCCAGAACTGGCTCTTCAGGTCGAGGTAGAGGTCGGTATCGCCGCGGGCGTCCTGCCACATCTTGGAGCCGTAGAGGATGTTGAAGTGGTCGGTCTCCTCCCAGAGGTCGATGTCGGTCCAGACCAGCTCCCGGGCATCCTTCAGGCCGGGATGGGTCCGGGCCGTTTCCTGCAGGGTGTTTTCCACGTCCATCCAGCCGTCGGTCCTTCCCGCCTGCACGCCCCGGTCAAACCAGTGCCTTTTCCATTCTTTTGCCTTTCTTTCCGCCTGCGGCAGCAGCGCCGGCCTCTCCGGCTCTTCAAGGAGCCCTTTCACCAGCGTCTTGACCATGCTCAGAGCAAGGATGCCTGCCACCAGCATGCCCATGAAGCCGGAGAGGGCCGCTACCCGGTCGGGAACTGCCGACTGAGCCGGCACTATCACCTCGACTGACGCCCTGTCTCCGGCAGCAACGCCATCCAGCTCACCGGCGTTGACCTCCAGGAAATACCTGGCCGGCAATGTGGATGTGACAAGGTAGCCCGGCTCAATATTCCGGTAGACCTCGGTAACCACGAGCGTATCAGAGAGAAAGGCGATGTCCAGGGGGAGGAGCATGGGGACGGTGGTCACCTGTATTGTCCGGGTCGTGCCGACATCAAAGAGCATGCCCGTCTGCAGCGGTATCTGAGGAATGTTCCCCAGCCCGGAGGCCAGTTCGCAGGGCGTTACCGCCAGGCTTACCGCCCACTGTTTATCCCTGATAGTTACGGTTGCCTGTCCTGCCATCTATCGCCTCCCCGGCAGGCGCCGAACGTGGTCAATCATCCCTTCCAGCGCCTGCTGCTTGGTCTCAGTACCGGGGGCCGCTATCTCCGTCCCGCCGAACATGGCCACGTCCCAGTTGTGGTGCCACTTGGCCGAGGCCTTCCTGTCGGTCTTCGCCTCAAAGCGCCTGCCCCTCATCTCTTTTGGCTTCATCCCCGGCGGGGCAATGCGGAGCATTCCCTCAAGATAAGATTCACTGGTCGTGTCTTCGCGGTAGTTAATCGGGGCATTGACCCCCAGCTCCTCGTGATTGGCGTATCTTCCCATGTCTGCATCCTCCTCACAGATGAACTAATTCTTCTGACTCCACAGCTTCTCCGCCCATTCCTTGAGCTCCTCACCGGCCACCTTCCGGTAGCGCATGGTGGTGACGATGCTCCTGTGCCCAAGCTGCTCCTGGAGCAGCCGGAGTCCGTCTCCGGAATCGTCCACCCTGACGGCGTGGATGGCGAAGGCATCGCGCAGGCGGTGGGGGCTGATGCCCCGCAGCCCGCCGGTTTCCGGGTTGACCAGGTAGCCCAGACCGGCGCGGTCGGCGCACTCCCTGACGATACGCCAGGCGTGGTTACGCGTAATACCAAAAAGAAGATTTCTTCCGTTAACTTTTACCGGCCCGCCGTTACCAATGTAGTCCCGGAGCATCTCCAGGGTATCCTTATCTACAGGTAGAGTTCGCTTCCGTTTGTGCTCCGTTTCTTCCGTGACGGTCTTTTCCACCCTGGCGGCGCAGCCCGGGCAAAACCTGGCCGTTTTGCTCAGCCTGGTGCCGCACTCGGGGCAGGAAAGCCTGAGCCTCACCTTGAGGTGCTCGATGGTCGCCGTGCCCCGGACAAAGTCGATGTCGTCTTCGGCTATGGCCAGCGCCTCGGAGACGCGGCAGCCCAGGCGAAACAAGAGGCGGATAAGCAGCCGGTCCCTCAAATAGACGGCTGCCTCTTCCAGCCGGGCCACCTCCTCCGGCTCCAGATAGGTCTTAGCCATTACTGCTCTTCCTCCGCCATGCCTTCGGTGACCAGCGGCATGACCATCCCCAGCATCATGAGCATCATCAGCACCGGCATCATGGCTGTGAAGACGTCGCCGCCTCCGGAGGGATTGCCGGTGACGACGAGGACATCGTCCTGCTCGGCCACGGCATTGGTACCCTCAATCCAGACCTTGAGGCCGTATGTCCCGTTTTCGATGCCGCCGTTAGCTTTGGGCACCAGGATGAAGTCCACCGAGGCGGTCTGGGATGTTGGCGCGCTGGCAGCCGTAAGCGATACGTCAACCTGCCCCACACACGACGTTACCATGTGTTTGCCGAAGAGGTTGGTGTAGTAGGGTCCGGCAAAGAGTCTGACCGTGGTGTTGACGCCCACGACGTACCTGAAGGAGACGGTCACCCTGACCTTGTCTCCCACGCTAAACGTCTTTGCCTCCAGCGCCAGCGGCGCCAGGACAATGTCCGGTGCCACAGTTGCCCCCTTAGACCTTGGCAAAGTCGGAAATCATGAACTCGCTGATGGTCGGGTCCTTGCCCACAATCAGCAGGGCCTGCTCGTAACCGAAAAGGTTCTGGGGGACGCTCGGCGAGCCGCCGTATACCTTGCAGTAGATGTCGTCCCAGTCGTTGCCGACGTTGGTCGGCAGGGTGAAGGTGTAGGAGTCGGTCACCAGGGTGGGCGTCGTGTACTGGGAAATGCTTTTAGCGTTCTGGCCCGTCATCTTCTCGTCGAAGCCCCATATCCCATATACTCCGATGGAGTAGTAGCAGACGGCGCTGGAGATGGCCGGCCCCGAGTACTTGAAGGACATCGTTATCCGGAGCTTGTCCCCCGGGGCGAGCGTCACCTGCTTGGGAGCGGGATTCATGTAGCCCAGCGGGATGTAGACCCCGCCCGCCAGGGTGTAGAACTTCTGCGTATTGGGGTCGTAGAAGACGCGCTGCCCAGTCTGGGGGTCGATGTACCAGCCGGCGGCGTACTCCTGCACCGTGAACCCATTCTGAAGCACCCGGAAGGTGCCGAGGTCTAAAGCCAGCGTTTTCAGTTCCATGTTTCGCCTCCTTTATACCTTGTAGAAATCCGCTATCTTGAACTCGCTGACCTGCGGCGTTAAGGCAGCGAGGTTGACCGCTTTCGTCATTTCATCATCAAAATGCCAGTAGCCGTCGGCGCCGTACCAGTAGCTGTAGGCGTGAACGGTCACCGTCTTATCCGGCATGTAGAAGTAGCCGTTGAAGGAGTAGGTGGCTCCGGCGTCAACATTGGCGCTGTTTGTGGGGAAGGTAATCCCCGGCCATGGTGAAACCCCGTACTCCAGCGCCCCGCCGACCATGACGCCGATGGGGGCGGAGTAGAGGTTTTTCACCTTTACCGTGATATCCACCAGGTCGCCGGGCGCGGCCTGGGATGGGGCGACTACTTCAATCACATCGGCATACTGCGCCATTCATCCCTCCTCCTTCGACTTTTACTGTCCCCACCAGCGTCAGCTTCCGGCTGTGGAACAGGTCATCGGGCAGAGGTATCGTTCCCTCGTCGACCAGGGGATAACCGGCGTCTCTGAAAGCCGAAGCCACAAGCTCGCTGCAGATGTAGAAGCTGTTGCGCCGGTAAGTAAAGGCCAACCATTTGAGGACGGTATCCCAGTTCTGGGGCAGGATGCTGCCGAACTTCGCCAGCATAAGCTTGGGCAGGGCGAACCTGGGAATATCGAAATAGCCGTACCAGGAGCCGGGGTTGTCGGCCAGCCTCTCGGCAGCTTTGGCCGCCGGTGCGCCGATGCTCTCGTCAACCGGCCTCTTGACCGCGATTTCCTCGCCGGTATAGGTGAGGAGGCTGCGGATGAGCACGCCGCGGCCGATGCTCTCCACAATCAGCGGCAGCCCTCTTTTCGTCTGGTCAAAGTATATGGCTACGTGACCGTATTTAACGAATAGCCTAACCAGCCAGCTACCGGCCTTGAAAAACAGCACGTCGCCTGGCATGAGGTCGGTGTAGTCCACTTCAGTCCCGTCCCTCCTTCCTCATGAACTTCCCCCAGATAACGCCGCCCATAGCCACCAGGCAGCTTCCGGTGGTGACGATAGCCCAACCGATATCGGCATGAGTCGCCAGCTCGACGCCGATACCCACGCCGATGGCGGCGATGCCGACTATTTCCAGAGTTATTGGCAATAGTTTCATTCTCCTCATCTACACCCCTCCCATCATGGCGGTCATCATGGTCATCATCATGAACATCGGGAAGGTCTCCATCATCTGCTGTGTCGGCGTCTTTGCCGCCGTTAACTGCCCTAGCATGGTGCCCATGGCCGGCAGGCCAAAGCCGTAGCTGTTGTCCTTGTTGACGGCAGCATCCTGCGGCTTGGTGCAGAAGTAGGTGGCTACCTGTCTTGCCTGCACCCAGCGGAAGGGCCAGCTCTCACCGTAAGCCCGTCTCCCGCTCTCCCAGAGAAGCCCGGTCAGCCCGGAGAGCATGGGGGCAGCAAAGCTCGTCCCTGACTTGGTGACATACCTGTCGTCAGCGTCTTCGCTCGCCATCTCGATATTGGTGCCCCACATGACGAAATCGGGCTTGGTCTCCCCCTGTTTGGTCGGTCCGCGGGATGACTTCTCCCAGATGAGGAGCTCTCCCAGCGTCTCCACCGCGCCCACAGCAATGACCTCCGGGTCGCAGGCGGGAAGGGTTATGGTGGTCATTTTCGGACCGAAGTTACCGGCGGCGGCGATGACGTCCAGCCCGTACTCCTGGCTGGCCTGTCGGCAGGCAATTCTCACCGGGTTATCGGGGTCGCCGTCATCCTCACCGCCGAAGCTGATATTCAACACATTGGGATAGAGTTCATCGGTAGGATGAAACCCTTTCCTTCTGGCTTCCTCGGCCAGGTCGCAGACCCTGTCAATCCCCAGGATGATTCCTTCATCGGTTCCGATGCCGTCATCGTTAATTACCTTGATGTTCATGATGGAAGCCCCCGGCGATACGCCTGCTTTTTCGCCTTGGGCGTGCAGACCTCCGGCAGCGACAAAGGCCACCTGGGTGCCGTGTCCAAAGACGTCATCCGCCGAGGGCGAGCCGGAGTAATTGGCCTCGTATACTACCTTCCCCTGGAGCGAGCGGTGGGACTTGCGGATGCCGCTGTCCAGCACGGCTACGGTAAGCCCGGTGCCGGTGAGCG
Source organism: Dehalococcoidia bacterium (assembly GCA_034431935.1). Classification (GTDB taxonomy): domain Bacteria; phylum Chloroflexota; class Dehalococcoidia; order GIF9; family JBFMDU01; genus JBFMDU01. Next base: position 9,122 of record DAOUCU010000058.1, read on the forward strand.
GAGGGCTGAAATAGGAGCGCAGCAGATTGAACACATCAGAGACCGTCTCCACCGGCTGGGCTACCGTAAGCACCTGGTCGGTGCGGTATTCCTTCACGGGCTTCACCGCAAGCCCGGAGACCTTACTCAGTATTCTTGCCTGCTCCTCGTCCAGCTCGCAAAAGACCTGCCCCAGCAGCTTGGTGCGGTTAATATCCTGCCCGCCCACCTTCTTCACCTCAGATTCAAGCTGGGCTGGCATCATTCCTTTGGAAATCACCGAATATCTCATTTCTTACTCTCTCCTTTAAGCCGGGTACGCCAGCTGCACGGTATAGGTCACCTTGAGCTGTCCCGTGTTGGGGACAGTTACCGTGGAAGCAAGCTTGTCCCGCGACTGCATCCACTTGCCGTAGACGGCACCTCCCTGGGGCTGGTTGAGGACCAGGGCGACCTCGTTGACGTTGACATCGCCGCCGCTGTTGTTGTTGAAATATCTAACCATGGTGTTGGTGAGCACCCTCGTGCCGGGGTTATAGGTAATGACGTGCGGGTCCTGCTCGATGTAGCTGAGTTGCCCGGCGCCGACGCCGTTGGCGATTTTGGTCTGGAGCATGTAGTCCTCAAAACTCTCCGGGTTGGTTCCTGAGCCTACCTGGATACCCCAGGTATCGTTCCCCGCCGGTCCGCGGTAACCGTAGGAGGTGCCGTCGATGTCGGCGGCGCTCTGGCCTACTGGCGCGCTGGTATACCTAACTGTCCCGGCGGTATCTTTCACGTTGAGGTAGCCGGGGCCGAAGGTGCTGTTGTTGCCGTTCTTGCCGGCCAGCTGGCAGAACATCATGTTGTAGGCATTGCGCACCCAGCTGTGGCTGCGCTGGCGAAGATGCTGGATGACTTTTCTGTCACTATCCCTGACCTCAAACTCCCAGAAGACCTCAGGTATCGGAACGTGCAGCTCCTGACCGAGCCGCCTTAATTCCCTGTATTTTCGTTCTTCTTGATGCATGTTCTCCTCTTCCTCCTAGGCCGGATAGGTCAGCTGTATGACATAGGTAACCTTCAGCTGCCCCGTATTCGGCACGGTTACCGTTGAGGGCAGTTTGTCCCGGGCGACGAGGGTAGGTGACGGCGCATAGCCGCCGCTGTCGACCGAGGCCGATATCTTCGGCGCCAGGCCTACCTCGTTCACATCGATGTCGGCCCCGCTGTTATTGTTGAAATAGCGCAGCATCTCCACCCGGTAAACTTTAGTTGGCGCATCGTAGGACTCGGCACGGGTGACCTCGGTGTGGCTCAGCTGACCGGAGCTCACGCCGTGCGGAATCTGCGTCTGCAGGGCGTAGTCCTCAAAGCTATCAGGATTGGTGCCGGCGCCTACCTGGATGCCGAAAGAGGCGTCGCCGGCCCCGGCCAGGTAGTTGCTCGGGCTCCTCAGGTCCAGCCTGTAGTTCGAGCCGGAGAGCACCGAACCCCCGGTATTCTTGATGTTAACGTACCCGGCCCCGAAGGTACTGTCGTTAGCCGGAGCCCCCACCAGCTGACTGAGCAGCCAGTTGTAGGCGTTCCTCACCCAGCTGTGGCTGCGGCGGTTGATTTGCCTGATTACTGCGCCGTCCCTGCCTCTGACCTCAAGCTGCAGAAAGGCTTCAAAGGTCGGAATACGAAGCTCCTCACTTAGCTTCTTTAGTTTTTCATATCTGGCTTCTTCATTCCCTAGCCTTTTGCTCATACACTCCTCCTACGACGGATAGGTCAGCTGGATGGTATAGGTCACCTTCAGTTGCCCGGTGTTGGGAACCGTGACGGTGGAGGCAAGCTTGTCCCGGGAATACATGTATCTGTAACCGTTGTACTGCGTGTAGAAGATAATGCCGACCTCGTTGACGTTGACAGCACCGCCGCTGTTATTATTGAAGAAGCGGGCCAAGCTGTTCCTGAGAACCCTGGCCATAGCGTCGTAGCTAATGGCATGAGGCTCACTGGCAACGTAACTCAGTTGTCCGGCTCCCGTGCCATTGGGAATCAGAGTCTGCAGGGCATAGTCTTCGAAGCTCTCAGGAGCCGTGCCGGAGCCCACCACGATGCCGGTGGCATCAGATGCTGCAGAGCCGCGGTAGCCGTGCCCGGTTCCAGGCGTAAGTCCATCACAGCTGCCGTTATAATCGGTACCCAGAGCCCGGGAAAGTGTCCTGACGGTACCGCCGGTGTCTTTGCCGCTTATCTTTCCCGCTCCAAAGGTTGTATCACTGGCATCCTTTCCCGCCAGCTGGCAGAACATGGCATTGTAAGCGTTTCTTGTCCAGCTGTGGCTTCTTTGCCTGTGCCGCTGGATTACCCTGCCGCTTTTTTCTCTTACTTCGAGCTCCCAGAAGACCTCTGGTATAGGGACATGGAGCCGCTGCCCCAACTTCCTGAGTTCTTCGTACTGTGCTTCTTCGTTCGACAATTCAATATTATTCATAGCTGTGCTCCTCAGCGCTTAATCCATATTAAAGCGCGGTTGCCTTTCGGCTGGGTTACGATTGACGTGTAGGCCGAGACTCTCGCCCGTATCCAGTAGAGACTCGCGATGCCGCCGACCGTTGTCGGCGACCAGTCGCCTGGCCTAGTAAAGGTAACCTGCCTGGTCCCCGAGAGCACGAAGCCGCTGGTGCCGTCGTTGACTCCGGGAAGGGCAGACCATGCAGAGCCGTTCCAGTACTCCCAGACAACCGTCCAGATACCGTTTCCCGCCGTGCCAATCCTGAGCTCCAGCCAGTCCCACAGCGATGCGTGACCGAAGTAGTAGGCGTCATCTACCGCCGGTACCGCGGGCAGCAGTGTCATATCGTTAGCCGTATCGTTGTTGGCAGCCGAGGTCTCATTGGTCTGGACGCCGCCGTCATCGGCCACGGCGCCCCCCACCGGCTCGCCAGTAGCAACCTCTTTTGCTACGCTCGCCACAGGAATATTCAATGCAGGAGTCGCCGTCACACCCCCTCCGTCGCCGGTCTCGGTAGCAATGCTTACCGACGGCTCCGGTACCGAAAGCATTGGCGATGCCGTTCTGCCGGGCGGGTTGGAAGCCTGCTGGCTCACCTGGGATATCGCCGGCATTAAGAGCGCCAGGTCGAAGGCTATTGCCCGGTTCAGCGCCGCCGTCATGTACTGGATGAGGCTTTCGATGTCCTGCCACACCGGCGACAGTCCCGGCCCGCGGCTGCGCAGGAAGTTGTAGCCCTTGCCGGCATCGGGAGCCAGCCTCTCGGCGCCTGAATCGCCGCGGAAAATAATATCTCCCTTCACAGGCATGACAGCCTGCAGGATGGCGTCAACTTTCCTCAGAGCATCGGCGCTGTCTATAGCAGGTCCGATATTTTTGATTAAGTGCCCCGCCCAGTCTTTGCTGACGTCTATCTCAAGCTGCGATAGCTTGTTGGTGCCTCTGGTGAGTAAGCTCATGACATCGCCTCCAGCATAAAGTCGTAGTCCACCGACTTGCCGTTGTCAGCGGCGTCGTTGCTCTGCAGCGTCACCCTTAACGTCTCGTGAATCCCCAGCGTGCCGTTGATGAGCCACAGCCCTGCCGGGTCGGTCACGGCATTAAACGACTGCTCGTAGACCTTCCGCTCGGCCCCGTTCACCGGTAGGTAGAACCTCACGGTGATGCTTGTGCCCACCAGGTTGTGGATGGACAGGTGCAGTGAGTGCACCTTGTACCGGACACCGGCGGCGCCGATGGTCACCACGTTGGACTCGGCGGTCTGCCAGTTCTGTATGACAGAGCCCATCACCGGCGCCAGACCTTCGGATTTCGTCACTAGAGTGGTGATGCTGTTCTGCACCTGGGTAATGGCAGTCTGCACCTCCGAGATGATGTTCTTTATCTCGGTGAGGTCGACCTTCTGCTGCTTGCCCTCGATGTAAAACTCACCCGGCATTACTCTTCCCTCCCCGGCGGCAAGAGCTTCCTTCTTTCTTCGGCGATGGCTACCACAGGTTCTTTTCCTTCCTTCGGCTTCAAGGCTGAGACTACCACCATCCCGAACATCCCCATCATCAGCACCGGCATCATCATCCCCAGCATCGCGGTCCAGTCGGTAGTCGTCGTGGTAGTGCCCGGCCAGGCCGGTGGCAAGGCACTCGTGCTCGGCGCTATCAGCCTGGTGGCGACGGCGTCGGCAACCTCCTCGGTCTCCCGCTCGATAAGCGAGACGGTGAGGTCGGCGTTGGACTCGGCAAAGCGGAGCGCCCCTTTCAGCACGATGAAGTCGTGCGGCTCGACGGTAAACCAGGTGTAGCCGAAGACCGGCAGGGCTTCCTCGCTTATCTTCGTGGTGTCGCGGGAAAGCTTTGCCATCAGGGCGTATTCCCTGGCCGTGTCGGAAGGGTTGGCGACGTAGATGTTGCAGCCGATGTCGAAGCCGGGAGCATAAACGATATAGGGAGCTAAGTCCCAGAAGATGTCCCCTTTCGCCCCGGCCATGACCGTTACCTGCATGACGCTGTAGTTCATAGCGGGAATTCCACCTCCTCGCCCTTGAAAGCTTTTCTCGCCAGCGAGAACGCCCAGGCGCCCAGCGCCACCAGCACCGTGACGCCGATAAGACCCTCCAGCACCGCCGTCCAGAACAGAGGCTGGTACTGGACTGTAGAGTAGTAGCCCTGGTACTGCTGGGGGTACTGGCTCATGCGCTCGCCTCCTTCAGCTCCTTCGGCTTCTCCTTCGTCGCTGCCGCAAGCGGCTTCATCACCTGCATCATGACGAGCATCACCAGCAGCATCATCCCCATACCGATGAGGTTATTAATCAGGTCCTTTAAGCTTTGGGGCAGGATAAGCCAGATAATCGAGCCGATAAGCGGCGGCAGCACCGTCAGCGCCAGGATGCCGATAATGACCGGCAGCCAGGCGAACCTCTTCTGCCAGGCAAGGTAGACTGATGGACTGGATACATCCGCATGGAGGATAAAGGGGTAACCCGGCCAGGTGTGCACGCCGGCCTCCTGGAGTTTCTTCTCCAGCTCTGCCAGCATCTCACCGGTCGGGAAGGCGGCAAAGTCCACCCTCATTAAGACAAGGGCGCCCTCGGCCGTGCCCTCCTCAAGGGGCGCGAAGGCGCCCAAATCATCCAGACTGGCAGCCTGCCCTAGAAGGACAGCCCGGTATCCCGGCGGCACCATGGCATAGGGCATTGTGTCACCTCCCTATGCGCCGGTTAGACCAGCCTTCTTGCCTTCCGCCCGAAAATGTTGAGCGTGACCGTCCGGTCGGCCGTCGTCCCGCCGGCGGCGGTCACGGTGGCCGCCACGGTGAGCTTATCCCCGCCCACCAGCCGCAGGTCGGCGCCGAGCTGCCCGGCTTCTTTCAGGTCGTAGTTGACGTCGCTGCCGGCCGCCTGGTCGGTGCCCAGGTATTTCTTATCCGCCGAGTCGACTTTGGGGAACTTGGAGATGCGGATGTTGCCCGACACCTCCGCCGGCGTCACCAGGTTGAAGCGGTTGAGGTACCAGACCTCGCCGGAGGGCACCTCAAACTCCTTGGTCTTGACCGTGTCCTCGGCGGTGCCGCTGGGGACGGTGACCTCAATTTTGTCCCGCTCGTCGATGCGGTCCTCGGTATGCAGCGTCTCCGCGGCGATGAGCGCCTCGACCAGCGCCTGCAGCGGCAGCCCTACCCAGTAGCCCGAGGCGTTATCGTAAACGCCCAGTAGGGTAAGCTGTGCGCCCAGGGGAGGCACCCATCCCTTGGGAGGCCGCAGCCCGGGCAGCCCCGTGCCCTGCTGTGGAGTAAACAGTTTCTCCATCTTAAAAACCTCCTCTTTAAGATTTCACCTCCCCTATGACTTGGCGGTGATACCCTTGAGCATGGGCATCATGATGGCAAGCATCATGACCATCATTATCATGGGCATCATGGCCGAGAACATGCTCGTCCAGTCGGTGGTCTGCAGAGGGTAGTATCCGCCGACCGTCCCGTACTGGTACTGCTGGGGTGCGTACTGCTGGGTTCCAAACATTTGTAAATTACCTCCTCAAAATCGTTGGTTGCGTTATTCCTTGCCAGTGGTGACCACGCCCTTGAGCATGGGGGTGATGATGGCGAACATCATGATGAACATGACCATCGGCATCATCATGGAAAACATCGAGCTCCACTGGTCGGTCGCCTGCATCGGGTAGTAGGCCGAAGGGCCGGATACCTGAAGCGGGCCGTACTGACCGGGAGCCACCGGGCCGGTTACCTGCTGTACCTTGAACATCTCTACATCCTCCTGTAAACTCGTGACTCGTAGAGCCTTCTTGCCTCCCGCTCGATGCACCGCAAATCGTCATGGGGACACACCCCGATGGCCGTCACCACCGCCCAGCGCCCGTACTTCTCTTCAAGCTCCAGGCGTTTGTCTGAAGAAATGGCAGGTAGTAATTCCAGCCCTTCCCCCTCTTCATCCTGGAAGACGGCGGTGGTTACCCGTCCTGCCGCTGCCGCGACAGCGGCCAGACCGATAAGGGTAAAGCCCCAGCCGAAGGCGGCGTCAAGCTGAGAGGGCATCAGCCCTACTCGAACATAGCCCGCTTGTAGCCGGAGACGACCAGGTCACCCTTGCCTTCCACACCGTCGCGGTAGTGGGTGACCCTCCCTTCCTTGACCTTCATCCCCGAGGGAGCGATGCCGTTCATCCCGGTGCGATAGGCCTCCGGGGTAGCCGCCTCCCGGTAGGCGACGGGGACGTTTTTCTCGAAGTCCAGCCAGCTTGCGTACTTGCCCACTAGAGCACCTCCTCTTAAAGTGTTCCCACCCGGTCGCGGCCGGGCAGCTTCAGGAGGCTGCAACCCTCGCCAAAAGGAAAAGGGGTCTGCCTCAACCTCCCGGTTCAGGTTGCAGACCCCTTTTTATCCCTTGAGAGCCGCCGGTGAAAAGCAAAAAGCCCTGAGAGCCGGCTTTCCCCGGCAAGCTCTCAGGGCTTACAGTTCAAGCCTATAACAGTGTTGAGTGTGCGTCAAGTCTATAAGGACTTATATAAGCTTCTTCTCCTTCGGTTTACCCTTGATTCTGATAATGAGCTCACCGTCGGCGACGACCTCTACCTTGTCACCCGGCTTAAGGCGGTTGTACCTCACCCATGCCTTGGGAAGGGTAATGGCAAAGCCACCTTCACCAATCTTGAAAAGCGTCCTTTCCACCAGGATTGGCATCAGCCTGACCTCTCAAACATGGCTTCGTTCCAGCGGCGCCACTTCTTTTCCTGGGCTGCGGCGTATCTCTTTACCGCCTTCTCGGCCCACTGCTTCTGCTGCGGTGTGAGCTCTTTCTCAGGGTTTCCATTGGCCGTTGTCTGCGGTATCAGTTCCGCAGCGACAGGGCGTACGGTTTCCCCGCGGTTCAGCTCATAGGCAGCCCGCAGCAGGGCGGCCAGCACCAACAGCCGGGTCATTTCGATGAAATCGTCGCTCCACACCGCTTTTCAGTCCTCCTGGATGATTTTGCCCTTGATATCGAACATGGTGGCAAAGCCGTAGGCCAGCTGGTCGCACAGGCTGTCCACCGGCCCTCCCAGGTCAACATTTTCGGCGGGATTCACCGGGACAAACCTTACTTCAAGCCGCCCCTGCCGGCGGTGCTTGATTATCTCCATCCTGAGGTGCTGTCCCACCTCCTTGGCCTGCTGCATCTGCTGGGGACTGACCCCTAACATCGCCGGATTGAACATCTGCATTCTCCTTTCCTTCTTCTTTTAGCCATCCTGCGGGCGCGCTCGCCGCTGCCGCCGGTTGACTCATGCCCGACCTGTTTTCGAACTCCCAGCCTTCCGGCGGCTTGTTGGCGGCGTAGCCGGGCATAAGACGCTGCTCCATCATGTGCTCCATCATGTCCCACATCTTGTCGATTCTTCTGGCGATAAGCTCGCTGGTGTCTTTCGGAGGCGGCCCCTTGGGCAGCTTCTGGTCGATGTAGCCGAGCACGCCGCTCACAGCCGACTGGGCGGCTTCCTGTGCCATCTCGAAGCTGGAGGACTTGGCCCGCGCCGCCGCAGCATCAAGCTCCTTGCGGTTTTCCTCCATCAGCTTGAGAATGGGCGAGATTCTCAAGGCGTCTGCCTCAGCCGAGGCCTTCTGGATGTTCACCAGGTCCATGACCATGAGCATGGCTGCTCTCAGCTTCATCATGCCACGAAGCTCCCACTCGTCCTTTTCCCCGCCGTCCATGTATCGCCGCAGCACGGCCTCGGGCGTAATCACTTCAACGCCGGCTCCCATCTTGCGCAGGACGGGCAGGCCGTCGCCGGTTGCCTCCTCTTTTTTCTCGGGATGCACCGGGAGCGCCCGATACACCGTGGCGCGTGAGAAATGAAAGTCTTCCATTAACTGCTTGCGGCTGAAGCCCAGCACGTGCAGCGCTTTGATTCTGTCGGCATCGCTCATCTCCTCGTCTTTGAGGATGCGGTCAACCTCTTCCTGCAGGTCCTTTTCTTCTGCCTGCTCTGCCATTTCCTCCTCCTTTTCCATAGCTGGTTTCCTGTTTTTCTCACCTTTTCCATAGCTGGCGGCGAGAATTTCTCATTACCCAGCTATGGAATTTCCAATGAGAGCCTCTAACTTTATCATTTACCGTCTATGACGGGGTTACCCCCTACTCCCAGCAGCAGTCTCACCGCCTTCTCCACTCCGAGATGCGGCGCCAGTCTGGCCACGCGGACGGCGTCCCTGACATCCTGGGTGAGTCCATCGAGTCTCCGCGCTATTTCTTCCGCCAGCTTCGGAGTGGTATTCTCGCGGCGCACCAGCACACCTTTGACCACCGTGAGGTAATCGTCACGGCTGTAAGGATTGAGCCGCCGCACGGCAAACCTTGAGCGGAGCTCCGGGGAAAGCATGTCAAGCCGGTTGCTGGCCGCCACCACGCGGATGTCAGCCTCTAAGTCCAGCTCCCGGCTTTTCTTGGCCCTGACCAGACGTCCACCTTCCATCATCGACAGCAGGGCGGCGGTATCGGCGGCGTTCATTTTGTCCAGTTCGTCAATCAAGATAACCTGTGGCTGTCTTTCTGCGACAAGGTCCCAGAGACCGGCCTTCGAGGTCGCCGAGCCGACCAGCCAGAC